>JAVVPH010000182.1:0-3978 GCA_036655835.1 Oscillibacter sp. | reverse complement strand
CCGCTGTGCCCCAGCGCGAACCGCGCATCGGCGCGTCCAATCGTTTTGTTGGGGCGGCAATCTCTTGCCGCAAACCAGCGCGGTTGCATCTCGCTTCACTGATTTTACTTTTAAAACGCCCCCTGTTCTCCTGCCGGAGGGCGGGGGGCGTATTGAATAATGTCCGCGTCTGTTGTGCTTTTGAGGAAAATGAAGGCCGCCCCACCTCGATTTTACCGGGGATCGTCTCTGTGATGATTCCGTTGCTGTTGGACTGCGGCGCTTATATTCATGGGCGGATCGCTCATCGCAGGCGGTAGGATCAGCAGGCTTATCATGGGCGGCAAGCATGGAACGCCGTGGCACACGGACCGTATGGAGGAAAAAGAATGTCCTTTCTCACACAGGAACAAGCCGCCTTGCGCTATCTCACCTCTCCCCTGCTCTCCGGCGTCACCCATGGCTTCTCCACCCGGCTGGGCGGGGTTTCCGCGCCCCCCTTCGACACGCTGAATTTGGGCGTGGGCCGGGGGGACACGGACGCGGCGGTGACGGAGAATTATCGCCGTTTTTGCGCCGCCTTGGGCGCGGACGTCCAGCGGGTGGTATTGAGCAAACAAATTCACGAGACCACTGTGCGGCTCTGCCACGGGGAAGATGCGGGCAAGGGTCTGTTCTCGCCCCGGGACTACACCGCCGACGCGCTGATCACCAACGAGGCCAATTTGCCTCTGGTGGTTTTTTCCGCCGACTGCGGCATTTTATTGCTTCATGACCCCGAAAACCATGCGGTGGGGGCGATTCACGCCGGTTGGCGGGGCTGTGCCGCCGGGATTGTGGAACAGACCGTCCAGGCCATGCACGACGCCTTCGGCACAGTGCCCAGGCAGCTTTTGGCAGCCATCGGCCCCTGCATCGGGCAGTGCTGCTTTGAGACGGACGACGACGTGCCCGCCGCCATGCTGGCGGCTTTGGGAGAGGCCGCCCGGCCCCATTTAGAGCGGCGCGGACGCAAATGGCAGGTGGATTTGGCGGGACTGAACCGCACCTGGCTGCTGCGATCCGGGGTCGTGCCGGAGCATATTGACCACTGCGGGCTGTGTACCGCCTGCCACCCGGAGCTATTTTGGTCCCACCGAAAAATGGGCGAGGCCCGGGGGGCGCAGATTGCCCTCATCTCCCTGCACTGAAATGGGCGGAAAGGCAACTCCATGAAAAAATACAAGCTGAAAATTCTATGCGCCCTCTGCCTGCTGCCCGCCCTGCTGACGGGCTGTTGGCACACCGAGTCGGAGACGGCGGACCCGGAGCGTCTCCCTGTGGAGGACGAAGCGGAAATCACGCCGGAGCCGGTGACGCTGCCGGCAGAATTTTCCCTACCCTACGCCGCCCAGCAGACTCTAGACCCGCTGACCTGCCCGGACGGCATTCAGCAGACGGTGGGGGCACTGCTGTACGAGGGGCTGTTCGCGCTGGACACAAAATGGGAGCCGCAAAAGGTGCTCTGCGATACGTATTCCTATGACCCCGCCGCCTTCACCTACGTCTTTACCCTGCGAAGCGGCGTGGCCTTTTCCGACGGCTCCCCCCTCACCGCCGCCGACGTGGCGGCCACGCTGAAGCGGGCCAAAACCACCCCACGCTATGGCTCCCGCCTGAGTCATGTGAAAACCGTTTCTGTCGCCGGCGGCACGGTGATTGTGGTATTGACCGAGGCAAACAGCGCCTTTCCCGCCCTGCTGGACATTCCCATTGTAAAATCCGGCACAGAGAGCCGTCTCCTGCCCACGGGCACGGGGCCTTACCGCTATGAGGCCGGCGAGCCCCCCTATCTGGTGGCCAACGAGAGCTGGTGGGGCGGCGGCGGGCGGCCGGTGGAGCGGATTCGTCTGGTGGACACGCCGGACCGGGACCGCACCCTCTACCATTTCAGCTCCCACGACGTGCAGCTCATCACCGCCGACCTCACCGGCACGGAGCCGGTCAGTGTCACCGGCGACATCCATTTTCAGGACGCGAACACCACGATTTTGCAATATGTGGGCTTCAACACCCGCCGCCCGCCCTTTAACTCCCCCACCCTGCGCCAGGCGGTGGCCTTGGGCGTGAATCGCGGGACGGTGATCAGCGGATTTTTATTGGGCCACGGCACAGCGGCCCAGTTCCCGCTGTCCCCGCTCTCCCCCCTGTATCCCGCTAAGCTAGACAGTGTTTATTCCTACAATGCCTTCCAAACCGCCATGACTGCCGCCGGATACAACAAGGGAAGCTCCCACAGCGTCACCCTGCTGGTCAATTCCGAAAACAGCTTTAAGGTTGCCGCGGCGGGCTATATCGCCTCCTCCCTCTCCGCCTTTGATTTGAAGGTGACGGTTCGGGCGCTGCCCTGGGCGGAGTATTCCGCCGCGCTGGCTGCCGGAAATTTTGACCTCTACTACGGGGAAAGCAGGCTCAGCGCCGACTGGAATCTCACCCGCCTGGTGGGCACCGGCGGCAGCTTGAATTATGGCGGTTACACCGACCCGCTGACGGACCAATTGCTGGCAAGCTACGCCGCCGCAACGGATTCCGCCGCCGCCATGGCGCAGCTTTGCACCCGGCTGAAGGTCCAAATGCCCCTGCTGCCCATCTGCTTTAAAACCACCTCTGTGCTGTCTCAATCGGAGGTTCTTGTCGGGCTGAACCCCACGGCGGCCAACCCCTTTTACGGGCTATCCAGCTTGAGCGTGATGCTGGACAGCAAGTAATTTTTCCCAGAAGCAACCCCGCAAACCGAGATAAAAAGCGCAAAACACGCCGCGAAACCGTTGGGTTTCGCGGCGTGTTTTTTGTGTTTTTTCAGGGCTTCGCCGGGGGGGTGGGGAGAATTTTAGCGGGTCTTTTGCTTCCCGGAGATTTCCTCCACCGTGATTTTCCACACGGCGGTGTGGGCAATGCTCTGGGCGACGGCCCCGTCAAAGTCCGCCATGGCATCCGGCGTGTGGCGCTGGCAGAGCAGCCGCAGTGCCGCGATTTTTTCGCTCTCCCCCTCCAACTCCACAGCGGTGCCAAAGGCCACGGCGGAGGAAAACAGCGTGGTAAATTCCGCCTGCACCATTTCCGTCTCCCCCACGCAGGTCAGGCAGACCCGGGGATTTTTCCGCAGGCAGTCCGCCTTGCGTCCCGCCATGGCACCGTGGAAATACACGCAATTTCCGTCCCGGACGATGGTAACAGGGAGGCCGTAGGGCGTGGCATCCTCCGCAAGCATGGACAAAAACGCGTACTCGCAGGTATCCACCACTCCCCAGGCAAATTCCGCCGGGCGCTCCCGGTCTTTTCTGCGCATCGGTATCATCGTTGTTTTTCCTTTCCTGATGAGCTCCAGTTTTTTCTCCCGGCTGAGGCCTTTGATTTCCGCTTCCCGCCGCAGGGCGGCAGAGCGGTCCGGCAGCGTCTCCTGATAGGCCAGCGTTACCGGCGGGCGGCTGCGGGTGTATTTCGCGCCCTTGCCGCTTTGGTGGACGCCCAGCCGCCGGGCCACGTCGTTGGTGGAGCCGGTGTACAGCGAATCGTCACCACAGCGGAGAATATAGACAAAATAGGCCATGCCACCGCCACCCTTCTGCATTTTCTCCCAGTATACCACAGGGATACTTCTTTGAAAAGGCTCTGTTATGACAGATATTGGGGGGTATGAGGACTTCCCCTCCCCGCATAGGAATGCGGGAGGAGGGATTGTATGTTGACTGCCGCATTGCTGTTATTTGCCAATACGCTGCTGTTTTCCCTGCGTCTTTCGGGGGGCAGTTCGTTTCCCAAGCCCCTGTCCGCCGCCGAGGAGCAGACCTATCTCCAGCGATACGCCCAGGGGGACGCCCAGGCCCGGGATGTGCTCATTGAGCGAAATTTGCGTCTGGTGGCGCATATTATTAAGAAATACTAATCCAAAAGATAAGTCCCTACCCATTTCCGGGGATATGCGCTTTGACGGGTATCACCATCATCTCGACATTTCTT
>JAVVPH010000181.1:0-4018 GCA_036655835.1 Oscillibacter sp. | reverse complement strand
TTTGCAACAGCCCTGCTTTTTTGCCGTGGAATCACCTCAGAGCGACGGCGGGATGTGGGGTCCGGCGGCGTTCCAGGGCAGGAGGAAGGTCGGCACGCCCTCCGCCTGGGGGGCGATGGCGTACATTTGATAGAAAAAGGCCAGACCGTCCTCGGTGAGATAAAAATTTTGCGGGTTGAAATTGCGCCGCAGGCCCTGCCGCCAGCCGGGGCTGTATTGGGCAAGCTTCTCGGCCTCCTGCCGGGCAATCTCTTGCTCCGCCCGGGCCAGCAGGGCTTTTTTGAAGGCGCTCCGCCGGGGAAAAAAGGCCGACAACGGCACGGGGTAGCCGGAAGCCAGATCCCAGCTATCACCCCGGCGCACCAGCGCGGTCTGCCCCGGCAGACCGGTTTCCCGGGACTGGGTGTACAGGCTCCACAGCCCGCCCTGGTTGTAGGTGACGCGGTAGAGCAAATCGGCAGTCCATTGCGGCAGAGGGGTGCTGGCGGCTAAGGCGGCGCGGTATTCCGCCGCGGCCTGGGGAAAGAGCCAGTGGGCGCAATAGCGAAAGTAGGAGTGGCTTTGAAGCTGGTAATAGCGGTAAATGCGCCCTGCTGTGCGCCCGGCTGCCGGCACCGGGCGGGGCAGGGTGACGGTGGCGGTCAGCACCGGAATGCCATCCACCGTCCACTCCCGCTCCGCCGTGAAGGCCTCTGTGTGCAGCGCCGTCAGACTTTCTTTCATGGGGATGCCCCTCCTCGTAAAAACTCGCTTTGTTCAGCCTATGCCGGAGGGGACGCAGGGGTGCCGCCGGGGCTTGGACCCCCAAAAATTTCAAGGGAAGAGGCCTTTACTTTCACGCGGTACAATGTTAAAATATGAAAAGATCAATCAAGGGCAGCACTGCGCCAAAATCCGATTTTGGCGGGCGTACCCATGGAGAGAGGGAGGTCACAAGATGGTGAAAATCGGGAAAAAAGAGAAAAATGGAGACCTGTACAAGGCCATTCTGGGCTTGCGGGACGAGCAGGAGTGCTATGACTTTTTCCAGGACCTTTGCACCGTTTCGGAGCTGCGGGCCATGGAGCAGCGCTTTGAGGTGGCGTCGCTTTTGAACGACGGCATGATTTACAACGATATTTTGGAGCGCACCGGCGCTTCCAGCGCCACCATCAGCCGGGTGAACCGCTCTCTGAGCTACGGCACCGGCGCTTACGCCCGGGCCTTTGAGAACCGTGACCAAAACAAATGAGCAGTTATGACGCGCTCTCAGGCGCATATGACGACTTGATGGCGGATGCCTCCTACTGCAAGCGGGCAGACTATTTGGAACGCCAGTTCCGCAAAAGCGCCATTCCCGTCCGCACGGTGCTGGACTTGGCCTGCGGCACCGGCACCATCGCCTGCCTGCTGGCGGAGCGGGGGTATCAGGTCGTCGCCACCGACGGGTCCGAGGAGATGCTCACCCAGGCCATGGTCAAGGCGGAGGCCCTCTCCGCGCCGCCGCTGTTCCTGCACCAGTCCATGCCCCGCCTGCGGCTACTGGAGCCGGTGGACGCGGTGGTGTCCACTCTGGACTCCCTGAACTATCTGACAAGCGTGAAGGACCTGCGGGAGACGTTCCGGCGGGTGTACCGCTGGCTCAAGCCCGGGGGGCAGTTTTTGTTTGACGTCAATTCCGCCTATAAGCTCCGGGGAATGGACGGCGGACTTTGGATTGACGAGAAGCCGGACACCTGCTGTGTCTGGCGGACGGAGTTTTCCCAGAAAACCCAAATTTGCACCTATTGGGTGGACCTGTTCCGCCTGCGTCCGGACGGGGCTTGGAACCGGGACTTTGAGGAGCACCGGGAAAAGGCCTGGGAGGAGGACGCGCTGCGCACCTATTTGGCGGAGGCGGGCTTTGCCAAGGTCACCGTCAGCGGCGACTTGAAGTGTTCCCCCCCGAAGCCCGACGAGAACCGACTTATTTTCCGCTGTGAAAAGCGGTAAACCAGAGGAGTATTGCAACATGAACGATCATTTGGTACGGGCCATCTCTGCCGACGGCATGGTGAAGGCCGTGGCGGTTTCCACCCGCAATCTCACAGAGCGGGCGCGGCAAATTCACAAAACCCTGCCGGTGGCCACCGCTGCGTTGGGCCGCACGCTGGCGGCCGCCTCCATGATGGGCAACGCCCTGAAGGGGGAGGGGACCAGCGTAACCCTGCAAATCAAGGGCGGCGGCCCGCTGGGGACGGTTTTGGCGGTGTCCGACAACCAGGGCAATGTCCGGGGCACGGTGGACGAGCCCGCCGTGGATTTGCCCCTGCGGGAGGACGGCAAGCTGAATGTGGGCGCGGCTGTGGGCTGTGACGGCACGCTGACGGTGATGCGGGATTTGCACATGAAGGACCCGTATGTGGGCAGTGTGAGTCTGGTGGGCGGCGAAATTGCCGAGGATTTGGCGGCCTATTTCGCGGAGTCCGAGCAGATTCCCTCCGCCTGCGGCCTGGGGGTTTTGGTGGACCGGGACCAGAGCGTGCTGGCGGCGGGGGGCTATTTGATTCAACTGCTGCCCGGCGCGGAGGAGGAGGTCATCGCCAAGGTGGAGGGCAGCCTGCTGGCCGCCGGGTCCATCACGGAATTACTGCGGGCGGACGGGGACGCAGGGTCTTTGCTGCAGCGCGCCCTGTCCGATTTTGACTTGGAAATTTTGGAGAGAAGCCCCATTGAGTACCGCTGCAATTGCTCCCGGGACCGGATGGAGCGGGCGCTGATCAGTCTGGGACCCGACGAATTGGGCGATATTCTCCAGAAACAGGGCGGGGCGGAGCTGACTTGTCGTTTTTGCGATAAGGTGGAAGCGTTCTCCCGCAACGACTTAGAGGGTTTGCTGTCGGGAATGCGGAAAAAAAGTGAAAAAAATTGCATTTGAAGGTTGACAGAAGGGGACCTGTTTAGTATAATAACTTTTGCCGTCTGAAACAGGCGGGAAGCGGGAGCATAGCTCAGCTGGTTAGAGCACCTGCCTTACAAGCAGGGGGTCACTGGTTCGAGTCCAGTTGTTCCCACCAACTTAAAACCAAAGATTTTTTAAGTTGACAGCCGTGGGACGCGCAGTCTGCAAGAGTGCAGGTCCCGCCGAAAAGTTTTTATTTGGCCCGGTAGTTCAGTTGGTTAGAACGCTAGCCTGTCACGCTAGAGGTCGTCGGTTCGAGCCCGATCCGGGTCGCCACATCCCACGGGATGATTTTTTATCCCGTGGGTACCCTTTGGGGTTTTTCCCTTCCACGCCGTCGGGCGTTGGAGAATTTGCCTCTGTAGCTCAGTTGGTAGAGCAGTGGACTGAAAATCCACGTGTCGTTGGTTCGATTCCGACCGGAGGCACCATTTGCGGGCATAGCTCATCTGGTAGAGCGCCACCTTGCCAAGGTGGAGGTAGCGAGTCCGAGTCTCGTTGCCCGCTCCAATTTTTCCCCGCTACCTCCACCGCCGCGCCGCAGGCGCATAAAATGGAGGTCGGGCAGGGTTCCCACAAATGGCCGCAGCCATTTGCGGGATGCCGGGAAGCGAGTCCGAGTCTCGTTGCCCGCTCCAATTTTCCTTTTCATATCTATTGAATGATAGATATGAAAAGGAAAAGATTTTCTAAAAGCGGTGGACTTTTTGAGAAAGACCACATATAATAGACGCAGACATGGTGACATAGCCAAGTGGTAAGGCAAGGGTCTGCAAAACCCTCACCCCCGGTTCAAATCCGGGTGTCACCTCCAAAAACAGACCGAGACAATGAAAATTGTCTCGGTCTGTTTTAATATAAAAGTGAACTGTTTTAGCGGAAGATAGTGGTAAGCAAATCACTGAAGTCCATTGGAGATCGGATTGAGCGGGATTTGGAACAGGGCGTGGGGGATAACGACTACATCAAGGACGAAAATGCGGAACGTTTGAAGGATGCGTGCAAAGACCTTGAACGTTGCGGCGTAAGGTGCTATGCTTTGGAGGACAAGATAGCCGGTTTGGCGTGGTTCGTGGGCGGCGACCCGGATAAAATCCG
>JAVVPH010000180.1:0-4054 GCA_036655835.1 Oscillibacter sp. | reverse complement strand
GAGCCCGCCGCGGAAGAACCGATTGCGGAGACACCCAAGGCCGGCACAGAGGAATAAGGGATACCGCTTAAAACCAGAGGTTCCCTAGGATGCCCCAAAGAAAAAAGCAGCCGCGAGGGCTGCTTTTTTGCGCCTATTTTGGTTTTTTTACCGGTTTTTTTCGGCACTTGGAGAAATAATGTCTGCTGAACAAAGCGAAAACGCGTTTGCTCGGTGGACAGGAACGATGGGAGGAGCACCCGGGCCTTATTGCAGGGCCATGGCGGGATTTTCCCGGTCCAGCCAGTCCAGCAGCGCTTCAAAATTTTCAATCACCACGTCGGGCTTCTCCGCGTCGGGGGGCAGGTGAATGTCTTTTTTGGTGGCTAGGAAGGAGGAAATTTGCACCGCCTTGCCAAAGCCCGCCCGCTTGGCCCCTATGATGTCCCGGGAGATGGTGTCCCCCACGTAGACGCACTCCCCCGCCGTCACCTGCATCTGCCGCAGGGCGATGTTGAAAATTTCCCGGTGGGGCTTGCGATATCCCACCACGCTGGACACCGTCACATCCTCCATATAGGACCGGATGCCGTATTCCTCCAGTACGTTGAACACGTTGTAAAGGGACGCGTTGTTGGACACCACCCCCAGGTGATACCCCCGGCGCTTGAGGGCGTCCAGCAACTCCCGCACGCCGGGGCGCAGCTCCCGGTGATAATAGGTGCGCTCCCACAAATCCCCCAGCTCCTCGGCGATGGGCAGGAGGACCTCCCGGTCAAAATCAAAGGCCGCCAGATAGTAGTCCGGCCAGATCTCCTCCGGCTTTTTTTCCAGCATGGCAGGCTCGCTCCAACGCTTGTAGCGTTTTACGCCGGCCTCTACCTTTTCCCAAAATTCCGCCGGGGTGCAGTTCGGCTGCAAGCCGTAGGCCCGGAGACGGTCCATCAGGGCCTCCGTCACCAGGTGAATGGTTTGCTCGCTGTATCGGACGTCCTCTAAGGTGCCGCCCATGTCAAATAATACCGTGTTGAGCATACGCCCTCCTGTGTGGTGTTATGGTTCCAATGCACAGCGCGCCCACACCGCGTTGTGGTCCGAGAGCTCCTCGCCGGCAAAGCCTGCCAGTGCCCCGCCGGGGACGGCGAAGCCGCAGGCCTCCCGCCGGGTGGAGATCACGCGGCATTCCTGGGCCTGGAAGCCGCGCAGCAGCAGCCAGTCCAGCCGCAAATCCAGTGCGCCCCCCTGGGGCAGGGGCTTGCGCCGGGTGGCCAGCGGCGTTTCCGGTACGGCCCGGTAGCCGGATTCTTCCGCCAGGGGCAGCAGCCCCTCCCACCGGGGAACCTCCTCCAAGCAGCGCGCTTGCAGGGCGGGACTGCCGGCAATGACCCGGATGGCGTCGGTATCCCGGCCGTCAAAGGTGTTGGTGTTGAAATCGCCGCCGATGGCCACGGGCAGTCCCGGCAAAAATTCCTCCACGGCCTGCAAAATCGCCTGGGTTTGCAGGCGGCGGCCCTCGCCGTGGGTGCGGTTTTCCAGATGGACGGACACCATGCCCACGCTCTGCCCGCCCACATCCAGTTCCGCCAGAATGGCACAGCGTCCGCCGATGCGGCGCTGGCGGTCATGATACCAGTTGTACTGCTCCGGCAGGCGGAGAATTTTGGCTTTTTTGATGGGCCAGCGGGAGAACAGGGCGTTGCCGTGGTAGCCCTTGGGGTCCTCGCCGTTTATAAGCTCGATAAATTCCAGACTGTACACATAGTTCAGGCCCAGGGCCTCCGCCAGCTCCCGGGCGGTATCTCTTCCGCCGGAACGAAGGCAGCCGTCGTCCAGTTCGTTGGCCAAAATCACGTCAAAGGGCTGAATTGCGGGACAATCCCGGAGAAACTCCCCGATTTCCGCCAGATGGACCCCCCGCTCCATATTAAAGACCAACAGGCCCAGGGTGTCCGGCACCCCAGTGGGCGCAGGGGCCAGGGAGTGGATGGCGGCCTCCGCAAACTGGGGAATCCGGGCCATGACCTCCGCCTGGGCGGCATGGTCCAACAGCGCCCCCAGACGTTGGCGCTCCGGGTTGGGTATTCCGTTCATTCTGTCACCTTCCTCTTATTTTTTCCGCAGGTGGAGCGAAGCATCAGCTCCGGGCGCAGCACGTCCACCGTGTGGCCCACCGCGCCGCCCAACCGGGCCAACAGCCGCTCCGTGGCAATGCGGCCCAAATCCAGCTCGTGCTGGGACACGGTGGTCAAGTCGATGCGGGGCAGGGCCGCAAAGGGGACGTTATCAAAGCCCATCAGGGACAAGTCGTCGGGGATGTGCACGCCGCAGGCCTCCGCCGCCTCCAGCACCTGCATGGCCACCATGTCGGAAAAGGCGAAAATCGCGTCGGGCCGGGTGGGGGCGCGGAGCAGATCCACCGCCGTGTCATAGGCCCAAGTGCGGTTTTGAACAGGGCCTGCCGGCGCGGGGAGGGCCCGGCCCTCTAAATCCGCCTCCTCCAAGGCCCGGTGAAAGCCCCGGGTGCGCAGGGCGCAGGTTTTGGAGTTGCGGCGACCGCCTAAAAACACCAAATCCCGGTGGCCCAGTGTCAAAAGATAGCGGGTGGCCTCGTAGGCCCCCAATTCGTTGTCCACCATGACGTAGCTGCAATCCTCCCCATGGTTCACCCCCAGATACACGCAGGGCACGCTGCCCAGCAAATGGCTGTGGCGCTCCTGACTTTCCGGGGAGAGGGCGGAGATGATGATGCCGTCAATCTGGCGGGAGAGCAGCGCGTCCAGCACGGACAGCTCCCGCTCCGGGTCCCGGTGGGAGTTGTTGAGCAGCACCCGATAGCCCTGCTCCGCCGCCGTCCGCTCGATGGCGGTGGCCACGCCGGCAAAATAGGGGTTGGACACGTCGGGCACAATCAGGCCGATGGTGTGGGTGGCCCGGCCGGTGAGGCCCCGGGCGGCGGCGTTGGCCACATAGCCAAGCTGGGCACAGGCCGCCCGGACCCGGACCTTGGTTTCGCCGCTGATTTCCGGGCGGTCGTCCAGCACCCGGGAGACGGTGGCAAAGCTGACGCCTGCCAGTGCCGCCACATCCTTAATGGTCGCTCTCTTCATCCTCATAAAATAACATGGCCTCCTCCTGCGCGGAACGGAACGCGGCGGGGTTTTCCCCGGCCTCCGGGCCGAAGAGCGCCTCCTCCTCCGTGGGAACGGAGGAATCCGGGGACGGGGCAAGCTCCACGGGTTTTTCCGGGACGGCGGGCATTGCCGGGGCCTTTTTGGGGGCTTTGGCGGCGGCCTCCCGCAGCTCCTCCCGGAGGGTTTTTATCTGGGTGGGCGCGGTTTGCGCGCCCCGAATTTTCCAGTAAATGGGCCAGGCCGCGGCGTTGCCCAACAGCACCGGCGCCAGGCCGAACAGGCTGATGAGCCGCAGCATATCCCCGCGGTTTTCACGATCCAGCAGAAATACCGCCAGATAGAACACCGCCAACAGCGCGGCTAGGCACAGATAGGCCCCGGGGACAATGCGCTTGTCCGGCAGAAAAAACAGCAGACAGCACACGGCGGTCCCGGCGGCGGCCATGATCACAGCGTGGACCACGGTGGTGGCGACCACATTCTTTAGCGTCAGATGCAGGTACAGCGGCTCGGTCAAAAGCGCGTAGGCCCCGCCGTAGACGCAGAGAAATACCAGGGAAACACAGAAACAGATCATCACCAGGGGACTTTTCCGTCTCTTATTTTTGTCGACAAACAGAGCCATAGTACTCCTAATTTCTTCCAAAAAGTCTGCGGACTTTTTGGAGTTTGGTTGGGACCCGCTGCGGCGGGTTCACGCCCACGGCGTGAAGGTCAATGTATTTTGCCGAGGTACACGCCCTCGGACAAAATAATTTCATTTGTTTCGCTGACGCAAAATTTGGCGAAAACCGAAAAAATTGCAAGGCCGAAAGCACCGCTTTCGGCCTTCAGACTGTCAATAAACCCTGCAATCTCAGAAAACGGGAAGGAAGATAGTTACGAAAGAAACCCAGGAAGGGTGTCTTTCGTTTTCAATCATAAGTTTTTGAAACTTTTCACGG
>JAVVPH010000179.1:0-4058 GCA_036655835.1 Oscillibacter sp. | reverse complement strand
CGCGGACCCTACGTCCACAAAGGGTGCTCTGTCCGGGAAAGGGCAACCTTTGAGGGTTTTCCTGAAAATTTGTGTGCAAGTCTAACAATTTTTTTACGATTCCGATTTACATTTCTGGTAAACCATGCTATACTGCAATCATATTCATTCGCTTTCTCCAAGCGTTCGGGCTTCCGGTTTTCCCGACGCTTCCCCATTTTATGCCATTGCGGCAGGAAGGATGGTCTTCTTGGAAACTGTGACGGGAGTCCAACTGAAAAACGTGACAAAGCGCTTCGGCACGGTGGTGGCCAACGACAAGGTCAACCTAGAGCTGAAACGCGGCGAAATTCTCTCCCTCCTCGGGGAGAACGGCAGTGGAAAAACCACGCTGATGAACATGCTGGCAGGGATTTATTATCCCGACGAGGGCCAGATTTTTGTGGACGGTAAGGAAGTGACCATCCGCTCCCCCAAGGATGCTTTTGATTTGGGCATCGGCATGATTCACCAGCATTTTAAGCTGGTGGACGTGTTTACCGCCGCGGAAAATATTGTTTTGGGCCTCCACGAGGCCGGCAAGCTGGACCGTAAGGCCATCTCCGTCAAGGTCAAGGAAATCAGCGACCGCTACGGCTTTGACATTGACCCCAACCAAAAGGTTTACGACATGACCGTGTCCCAGAAGCAGACCGTGGAAATTGTGAAGGTTCTCTACCGCGGGGCGGAGATTTTGATTTTGGATGAACCCACCGCCGTGCTGACCCCCCAGGAGACTGACAAGCTCTTCACCGTTATGCGCAACATGAAGGCCGACGGCAAGGCGCTGGTCATCATCACCCACAAGCTCCACGAGGTGATGGACGTATCTGACCGGGTGGCGGTGCTGCGCAAGGGCGAATTTATCGGCGACGTGGCCACCCGGGACACCGACCCCCAAAAGCTCACCGACATGATGGTGGGCCACGCCGTGACGCTGAACATCGACCGGCCCAAGCCCACAAAGCTCACCGAGCGCATCCGTGTGGAACACCTGACAGTGAAGGACACAGACGGCGTAAACCGCCTCAGCGACGTCAATTTCACCCTCTACGGCGGGGAAATTCTGGGCATCGCGGGCATTTCCGGCTCCGGCCAAAAGCAGCTGCTGGAAGCCATTGCGGGCTTGCAGAACTGCGAGTCAGACAGCCACATTCTCTACAAGGACGACGCGGGTGCCGAGCACGAGCTGATTGGCAAATGCCCGCTGGACATCTCCCGGATGGGCGTGGCACTGTCCTTCGTGCCGGAGGACCGACTGGGCATGGGCCTGGTGGGCAACATGGATTTGACGGACAATATGCTCCTGCGCAGTTATTTGAGCGGGCGGGGCGCGTTCGCGGACCGCAAGGCCCCCAAAAAGTTGGCGGAGGACGTAGTGGAAAACCTGGAGGTCGTCACTCCCAACATCTCCACCCCGGTGCGCAAGCTCTCCGGCGGCAACGTGCAAAAGGTACTGGTGGGCCGGGAAATCGCCATGAACCCCACGGTGCTGATGTCCGCTTACGCTGTGCGGGGCCTGGACATTAACACCTCCTACACCATTTACAATTTGATGACGGAGCAAAAGCTCAAGGGCGTGGCCGTGGTCTACGTGGGCGAGGATTTGGACGTACTGCTGGAGCTGTGCGACCGGATTTTGGTCCTGTGCGGCGGGCAGGTTTCCGGCATTGTGGACGGCCCTGCCGCCACCAAGGAAGGCATCGGTCTGATGATGACCCAGCTACAACATAAGGAGGTGCAGGCATGAGCACTCCCAGCCATGAACATCGCGAACCTCTCATCCGCATTTCCAAGCGGGTGGGCATCTCCACCCCCAAGGCCTGGGGCATTCGGGCCGCCGCGCTGCTGTTGTCACTGGTGGTTTCCGGCCTGGTGATTTTCGCCATTGTAAAAATGAACCCCATCAAGGTCTACGAGGCCATGTTCGAGGGCGCCTTCGGCACCACGCGGCGCTCCTGGGTGACCATCCGGGACGCCATGATGATGCTGTGCATCGCCGTGGGTCTGGCACCCGCTTTTAAAATGCGGTTTTGGAACATCGGCGCCGAGGGTCAGATTTTAGTCGGCGGCATTGCCACGGCAGCCTGCATGATTTACTTCCCCACCCTGCCGCCGGTAGTGCTGATGGCCATTATGCTGGTGTCCTCTCTGGTGTGCGGCGCGCTTTGGGGCGTGATTCCCGGCGCGTTTAAGGCCCGGTGGAACACCAACGAAACGCTGTTCACGCTGATGATGAACTATGTTGCCATCCAATTGACCAGCTACTGCGTGGCCCTGTGGGAGAACCCATTCGGGTCCAATACCGTGGGCGTAATCAATCAGCAGACCAACGCGGGCTGGTTTCCGCCCCTGTTCGGCCAGACCTACGGACTGAACGTCGCACTGGTGATGACGGTGACTGTACTGATGTACATCTACTTAAAATACTCCAAGCAGGGCTACGAAATTGCCGTGGTGGGCGACAGTCAGAACACCGCCCGCTACGCCGGTATCAATGTGAAAAAGGTCTACGTGCGGACCATGGCCCTCTCCGGCGCCATCTGCGGCTTGGCGGGCTTTTTGGCAGTGGCCGGTGCCTCCCGCACCATCTCCACCTCCACCGCCGGCGGGCGGGGCTTCACCGCCATCATTGTGGCGTGGCTGGCCAAATTTAACACCTTTGTGATGATTCTCATTTCGTTCCTGCTGGTCTTTTTGGAAAAGGGCGCGGTGGAAATCGCCTCCCGCTACAACCTCAACGACTACGTGTCCCAGATGATCACCGGCATCATTCTGTTCTTCATTCTGGGCAGCGAGTTCTTTATCAATTACAACGTCAATTTCCGGCACAAACACGGAAGGAGCTGAACCGCTATGACACAACTGATTTCTCTGTTCCAGGCAGCCGTGGTGTTCGGCACCGTCATTCTGTTTGGCGCCACCGGCGAAATTTTAACGGAAAAGTCCGGCAACTTGAATCTGGGCGTGCCCGGCATCATGTATTTGGGCGGTATTGCGGGGCTGGTGGGCTCGTTTTTCTACGAGGCCTCCACACCGAACCCCTCCCCCATTCTCTGCGTGCTCATCTCTATCATCTGCGCCTTTGCCGTGGCGGCACTGGGCGGACTGCTATTTAGCTTTTTGACCATCACCCTGCGGGCCAACCAAAACGTCACCGGCCTGACCCTGACCATCTTCGGCGGCGGCGCAGCCAACTTCTTCGGCGGCTCGCTGAGCAAGCTGGCCGGCGGCGTGGGTCAGGTTTCCGTGGCCACCACCTCCGCCACCTTCCGGGCCAACATCCCTGTGCTTTCTGACATGGGCGTGATTGGACAGCTCTTTTTCTCCTACGGATTTTTGATGTACACTGCCATCGTGCTGGCCTTTGTGGTCCACTGGTTTTTGAACAAATCCCGGCCGGGGCTGAACCTGCGGGCCGTGGGCGAAAACCCCGCCACCGCCGACGCCGCCGGCATCAACGTCACCCGGAACAAGTATCTCGCCACCTGCATCGGCGCGGGCATTTCGGGTCTGGGCGGGCTGTACTACGTGATGGACTACACCAAGGGCACTTGGACCGTGGACGGCGGCATCGAAAAGCTGGGCTGGTTGGCGGTGGCACTGGTCATCTTCGCCACCTGGAAATCCGTCAGCGCCATCTGGGGATCCTACCTGTTCGGCATTTTGTTCTGGATGTATTTCTACATTCCCAACCTCACCCGCAGCTCGCAGGAGCTGTTCAAAATGCTGCCGTATCTGGTGACCATTGCGGTGCTGATTTTCATCTCCCTGCAAAACCGCAAGGAGAATCAGCCCCCGGCCAGCTTGGGCCTGGCCTATTTCAGAGAAGAGCGATAAGATATTGAAACGAGGCTGAGACGAAACGAAAAATCGTCTCAGCCTCTTTTTGGGCGATTTGACGGTTGTTTTTTGGGGGGAAGCTGATATAATTCATATTAGTATGAAAAATGTGAATTTTTGGGAGGAGGCGGCTGCCATGCCTCGAGGCAAGCATATTCTGGGCCAGCCCAAGGGAAACCACATCTTCGGCACCGCGA
>JAVVPH010000178.1:0-4088 GCA_036655835.1 Oscillibacter sp. | reverse complement strand
GTCATGGTGTGCTGATATATATTTTTCATGGTGTCGTTACTGCTCCATCCGCCGCGTTCCATGGCATATTTATCAGGGACGTTAAGCGAGAGCATGATACTGGCATTGGTGTGGCGAAGGGCGTGATAACCGATGGGCGGAAGATTGTTCGCCGCGCACAGCTCTTTGAGGTGCCGCTCCATGGTGGTGGCGGTGACGTGAAACAGAAACCCATCCGGGTGGTGGCGGAGAGTCTTTAATCTTCCTGTGAGGTAATTTGGAGCGGATAGGGTACGATAGGATTTTTCTGTTTTCGTCCCCTTTAGAACAAATTTACCGTTTTCATCCGGAACCATTGCGGCCTTCACGGTGACGGTGTTTTTACTGAGGTCTATCGCGTTCCATTGCATGGCTAGAATTTCAGAGCGGCGCAGGCCCAAACATGCGGCAAGGAGCACCTGAATCTCTATATCGGTTCCGACAGCGGAGGAAAGGAGCGTGGAGAGCTGGGCGGAGGAGAGCACAATTTTTTCGTTGTGCTGCCGCTGGGGGAGTTTTATATGGGAGAGATCTAGCGTGCGGCGGTCGGAGATAACGGCGGAGATTAAGCCAAAGGCATTATAAACGGTTTTGGCACTGGATGTTTTGGAATCTTCATTGACGGAAGCCTGAATACTGCGCGAGGTAAGGCTGCTGATTTTTGTGTGCATGATGCCTTGTAAATGATTGCGTTGCAGAGAACGATAACAGCGAATAGTGCAGGGAGAAAGAACATTGGAGCGGCTTTCAATATAGCTGTCAATGGCTTTGGTGAGTATCATTTCATCCGCCTTTTCGGCGGGACGGAGCAGGCCTGATTTGATGGACATGGCCATTGAAACGGCCTTGTCCTCCGTGTCCTGGGTAACGGGGACAGATTGACCGCCAATGCGAAGCTGAACGAACCACTGACCGGAGGGGAGCTGACGGGCCTTTGGAATTATCATGGTGTCACCTCCGGTTCATATGGCAAAAAACGCAGATTGTCCTTATCATATCCAAAGTCGGGACGTTCCCGCTTGAAGTCATCACAAGCGGGACATGAAATACATTTTTTGTAATAGCGTGCTGCGGCCTCAAGCATTGCAGAATCGTGGCGTTTGAGCGCACGGCGGCTGTGAAATGAGTCCATCAAAAAGCACGGAACGGAGACGGGAAGTGAAAAAATATAAAGCATAACAACAAAAACGCCCAAAACGTTTTCCACAATGGGGTACTCTTTGCCGGAGTCCTCAATACGCAAAGAAATCATGTTGAGAACAGATGCGATAAAATATAGGATAAAAGCACCACCGAAGCCCAAAAGAACGGTTTTGACACTCATAAGATTACCTCCATAGGCGCACCCACTAAAATTGTGGGTGCGCTTTTTTATACGCTTTTGTCCATAAAAGCCGAATGATGTTTTTTATATTTACCGGACTGAATCAAATCGTCAGATGCGTCAAGAAGTTTTTCTTGCCCTTCTTCATTCAGTTGACGATAAAACTGAACAAGCTGAACTTCACGCCGATTCATCGCTAGCGGAAGAATTTTCTGAGCCTCATAGTCACAAGACGCCAAGACATCATCGAGAGGCTTTCCGTGAAATAAATTTTCAATAAACAATTTGTCATTTAGCTTTAGGCCAAGCTCCCGTATTACAAATTGCAAAGATGCCGAGCGGTTTTCGTCGAGAAAGTAATCTGAAATTAACGTGAAATCTACATTGTATCTGGCGCAGCAGTCCTTTATAGCATCAAAAAACGGAAATCCAAAGAGGTCGGCGGAACAAAACTTGTGAGTAGGAATATCTGTGCGGCAGATGAGATAGTCAATGCTTACATTAAAATAATTTGCCAAACGTTCGCAATTTTCGATAGACGGATTTTTGCGACCGTTCTCCCAGTCGCTGATGGTAGGCTGCGTGACAGATAAATCAATCGCAAGAACCTTTTGGTCTTTTCCGAGAGCTTCGCGCAACTGTCTAATTCTTGTCATATTATCACCCCTGTATATAGTTTATAGCTATTAGAAATAGAAAGCAAGTGCTTATTTATGCCTAATAGCTATTGACAAATATGTCCTATGGTTATAGTATAGCCATAGGACATATTATTATTGAGGAGGTGAATTGGCTATGTGCATCAAGGAACTGCGTATTACCAATGGGTTGACGCAACAACAAGTGTCCGAGCGGGTTAAAATTGCGCAACCTACATATGCAAACATTGAAAATGGGGAGCGAAAGCCATCCGTTGCGGTAGCGAAGCGAATTGCAGAGGTTTTGGGTTTTGACTGGACGCTGCTGTTTGAGGAAAAGCCGGAGCGGAGCGCGTAGAAAGGAACATTACAATGCCAAAAACGAGACTTGACAAGGATGAGCGGCTTTGCAAGCTGATTCGGCGGTATATGTTTGAGGCTGGGGTTGCAGTGCCGGAGCTGGCACAGAGGATGAAGGTCTCCAACGCCACCATGTATAGCAGAATGCAAAATACAGACAGCTTTCGCATGGCAGAGCTAAAACGCTTGCGGGAAATTGTTCACATACCGCCAGAGGAGCTGCGAAACGCAATTATTTGAACGCGAAAAATGAAAGGATGAAGAATATGAAGGTTTTACTATTTCGGGGCGGGAAGGCCGGGGCCGTTTGGAAGCTGCCGGGGAAGTTTCCGGAGCCGGAGCTGGAGGATTTGATGGGCGGGGCCGTGGCGCACGTGCGCATTTCGGAGCGGCTGATGCTGGTGACGCTGGCGGACGCGGAGGAGCTGCAAAGGCCCATTGACTATGCCATCCATCGTATGGGCCGCAATTTGGAACCCATTGCAGGGGACGCGGCGGTCATTCACGTGGAGCGGACCACAGGGCGGATTCGAGACATTACGCCGGAGGACGTGGAGCGGGCAAAGGAAATCATCCTACTGACGGAGGTGGAAAAATGAGGGAGACAAGGAAAACCAGAGCGGAACGGCACAGGGCACGGGTAATCTCCACGGTGAGAATGGCGGTGGCGATGGCGTTTGTGCTTATCGTGCTGCTGCTGGCGGCATCTTTGGAGGACCCGCCCCGCGCCTCATCGGCGCCTGAACGCGCCGCCGCCTTTGCGGCCTCGGAGGCCTACGATGAAATGGTGCAGATGTTCGGGGACATGGGGACGGCGGAGCAGGTGGCCCAAGAGACCTACGCGGAAATGGGAGGGGTGGGGGTTTGGAACAGTTAAAGGGCCAGCGGGTCATCACCGTGCGCCACCCGCTCCACGGGGAGACCATCATCGCGGGAAAGATTGACAAGATGGACGCCGCCATTGAGGCAGCTCGCCGGTGGAAAATGCAGTGGTCGGTGCTGGCGAAGGAAGGCAGCTTCTGGGAAAAAGGAGTGAGAATCTGATGGTAGAAACCTTGAGCTTTGACTGGACAGTGAACCATCCGCATTTTGGCGAAACCATTGTATCGGCACCGGACAGAGCGGGGGCCACCATGGCGGCAACCAGACGCTGGGGCGCGAAGTGGACCGAGGAGGCGGCGTTTTGCACAGTAATTAAAATAGGCAGGACGCAGCCAAAGCACTGTAAGCGGTGCGGCGGAAAAATCGCAGCAGGTGAATACTGCGGGGACTGCACAAGGGCGATAGACTTTAATCGCCGGCAGGCGCGGTACATCGGGACGCGGGACAGACGCGCACGTTATAGCGGAACATAAAAAGCCACCGCAAACCCCAGCTTAGCCGGCGAGGTTTGCGGTGGTCAAAAGAAAAAGCGTTACCGCCTTTTGTGCTTCTATTGTAGCACGGAGGCGGTAAAAACGCAATGGAAGGAAGAAAATTATGAAAGAACAGGCAATCGAAAAACTGAAAAGCGAGCTGAAGGGCGCAAAGTGCGACAAGTACGGAGACGTTGTGAAGGAGCCGCTGTGCAATGTTTTGTGCGATTTTTGCCAGCAAGACGAGGAGTTTGCCCAAGCGGTGGTTCAGGGCGGGAGCTTTGAAAATTGCGTGAAGGCGGCGGTGGTGGGGGCAAAAAACCACACGCCGGATATTGAGATTTACCGCAAGGCGGTGCAGTTCTATTTCCCGGGTTGCGACATTTGCATGAG
>JAVVPH010000177.1:0-4119 GCA_036655835.1 Oscillibacter sp. | reverse complement strand
TGATATTCTCGTGGTAGTCCTTTTTCACGTTGACCCCGGCGGTGGTATTTAAGAGTTCGTCGATGATGTAAGCATATTCCGGAGGCAGCGCCTTGCGGACTTTCGAGCGGGTGTACTTCGAGGTGACCAAACGGCAGAGCTCCAAAAGACGGTTTAAGGTGATGCGGTACCACTCCGTCATGTCGGGCATGGATTTAGAAATTTCGTCCAGCTTTTCGTTGGGGTAGAAAATGAGGGTGGCCAGCGCCCCACGGTCAGCGGAGGAGAGGGTGCCGTCAAAAATTTTGTCGATTTTCTCCCGTACAGTGCCGGAGCCGCTGTTCAGAATGTGGAGGAAGGCCTCGTGCTCACCGTGGACGTCGGACATAAAGTGCTCGGTGCCCTTGGGCAGGTTCAAGATGGCCTGCAGGTTGATGATTTCGCTGCTGGCAGCGCGGACGGTGGGGTACTGGCGGGCAAGCATCTGCAAATAGCGCAGTTCGGTTGCCTGCGGGTCTTTGTCGGTGTACATGGGACGAAACCTCCTTTTACTGAGCCTTTTCATATTCCCAGTGTATCACACTTCACAGGAAAAATAAACCGTATATATGGCAGAGAAAAAATAGAAAAATTTTACGTGAAAAACTTTTTCAGGTGTGATATAATAGTAAAATATGTTAGAGTTGGGAGAGACAAGAAGGGTGGGAATCGTGTGAATATCGCCATTGTGGAGGACGATCCGGGCGACCGGGAATACCTGCTAGACTGCCTCGCCATCCATGCGGATGACGCGAAAACGCCTGTTTCCATTTCCAGCTTTGAAAATGCAGACGCATTTTTGGGGGATGGTTCGCCGGGGCGCTATGACCTCATTTTTCTGGATATTTATATGGGCAACGTCACCGGCATGGAGCTGGCGCAAAAGCTGCGGGACATTCATGTGAGCAGCCAAATCGTCTTTGTCACCACCTCGGTGTCTCACGCCGTCACCAGCTACGAGGTGGCTGCCACTTATTATTTGCTCAAGCCCTATGACTACGACCAGTTTTCCAAAATGATGAGCGCGGTGTACAGCCGTGTCTCCCCCGAGGAGCCCACCATCGGCGTGAAGGTGGGTCACGACTTGGAGACGGTTCCACTCTCGGCCATCAGATTTGTGGACTACGCCGACCACTATGTTCTGGTGCATACTAGTACAAAAGTACTGCGTTCCTACATCCCCTTTCAGGAAATAGAGGAACTGCTGGGCGCATATCCCCAGTTTCTCACCTGTTATCGCAATGTCATTGTGAATATGGAAAAGATTGAAAAGATGGAGGGCGACCACTTCGAACTGGAGCAGGGGGAGAGCATCCCAATCAGCCGTAACCGTGTCCGCGAAATGCGTGAGGCGTATACCGGCTATATCTTTTCACGGATGAAGCGCACCTGAACCGTCCCCCATCATTTCCCCGCCATCAGCACCGATACGGCACAAAAAATCACGGACTGTGTACCCACACAGCCCGTGATTTTTTTGCGCAAAATTACAATTTTTACCATCAAACCTACGTTTTCGGGAGTGAAACCTACGTTTTTGGTAAATAGCCGCCTAGACAGGATTATTTTGTTAAAATGCAAACTAGTACAATAAGGATAATTTGGGAGGATGAGATTGTATGTATCGCATTGCGATTATCGAAAGTAATCCTGACGAGCGTGAGCAAGCTCATCGTCTCGCGGCGGCCTTTTTTGCACAGCGGCAAGAGAATGTGGCGTTTGTTATCTGTGAGTCGCCCGACCAGCTTCCCCGCTATTACGACTGCTATCTGCAGGGGGACGAACAGGGCGTTTCGATACTCAATGCGGCAGACGGAAAGTCCCTCTTTGCCGCGGTGAAAAAACCACTGGAACAGGACGCGTTTTTCAGTATGCTGGAAAAATGGCAGACCCACGCGCCTAAAACGTCCCGTATTCTCAAGAAAAGGGGCGTGGGATAGCCGTGAGGAAACCACTGAAAACCAATTCATCCATGATGGTGAAAGTAGCGGCTGGCCTTACAATCTTTTTGGGTATTTTATGCGTCATTGTTGTCAATGAACAAAGCTTTACACGGGTTGTGGACGATGATATTCGCAACATCTCCAAGCTCTCCTCCGCCACCATCGGCGCCGGACTGGACGACAGCATGGAGGGCCCGATTTTCGTAAGCCGAACCATGGCAGGCGACCTGTTTTTGAAGGATTGGCTTCAGACAGGGGAGGGGACGGCGGACGAGGAGGACGTTGCGCTGATGAAGCGCTACCTGTCTGCATACAGCGAAGCCTACGGTTACACCTCCGTCTTTTTAGTCTCCGCGAAAACCGGCGCTTATTACAATCAAGACGGGCTCCATAAAACGATTACCCCCGACGACCCCCACGACGTGTGGTACTACAAATTTTTGGAGAGCGGCAAGCTCTACGATTTAGACGTGGACTACACCGAAACCCGGGTCAAGAACCTGGCGGTTTTTGTGAATTGCCGGGTGGAGGCGGAGGACGGCACCCTCCTAGGCGTTGCCGGCGTCGCTATCCCCATGAGCGAGCTGGAAAAGCATTTGAAGGTCAATGAGGAGTCCTACGATGTGAAGGCCTTCCTCATGGATGCCGAAGGGACCATTCAGGTGGACTCCATCCTGGGCCGCATCGAAAGCGCCAACTTCTTCTCCGACCCCAAGGCCCTGGCGGTGAAGGACAGAGTTTTGAACAAGGAGGCCGGCATCCAGATATTTTGGAAGTCCGGCCACGGCAGCGGCTACTGCCTGGTGTCCCAGTACCTGGAAAAGATGGACTGGTACCTGATTGTGGAGAAAAACGCGGAGACGTTGCGGAGTAAACTCAGCGCCCAAATGCGCGTCACGCTGGCGATTACCTTTGTCATCATCGCCGTTGTGCTCCTTCTGGTCACCCGAATGGTGGGGCGGTATAACCGGTTCCTCCTCCGTGCCGCCAGTATGGACGGCGTCACGGGTCTGCCCAACAACAAAATGTTCCGCCAGATGTTCAATCACAACGCCCATCGCTATGGCTACGGCAGGGGCAAGCTCTTTATTTTCGACATTGATAATTTCAAAAACATCAACGACACCTACGGGCATATGTCCGGCAACGCGGCGCTCTCCAAGGTGGCCAAGGTTGCAAAGGACACCATTGGCTCCCGGGGCATCATAGCCCGCTGGGGCGGTGACGAGTTTGTGGGCGTGGTGTACGGAAGTCGTGCGGATACGGAAAACGCAGTCCGCACCATGGTTCGGAATATCTCCACCATTTCCAATCTGGACTGCAAACAGGTCACCATCAGCATAGGCGCCACCGCTTTGGCGGACAGTATGAGCCTTTCCGAACTCCTCCACGAGGCGGACGCCGCCCTGTACAGCGCAAAAAACAGCGGAAAAGACCAGGCGGTTTTCTTTCAGGATTTAGAACCGAATTAAAGGGAAACGGGGGCGGCTGTCTTGCGGGATATGGAACACAATCAGTATGACGAATACGGCCCCCGTGCACCGGAGCAGGCCCCTCCGGAAAGCGAAGTCCAAGAGACTTGCGAATATCGCACCCCCGACGAGCAGCACACCTATCGGGAGCACGGCAGGGACGACCCCGCCGCCCCCCATCAAGAAGCGGACAGGAAAAAACAGGAGCAGTCCACTGGGAAAAAACCCAAACCCCGCCCCAAGCCGCCGGTGAGCCACATGGCGATGCAGTTCGTGGCCATCTCCACCGCCGCCGCCGTCACAGTGACAGCGGGCGCGGCGCTGTCCGGCGGAACCTTCCTGCCGGAGCTGGGCGCTTGGGCCACAGAGACAGCCCAGCAGATTGCGGCGGTTCAGCCCATCCAAAACCGCCAGCCCGCCATGGACGTTCAGGCGGCAGTGCTGGCATGGCAGGGGGAGGACGTGACACTGGAACAGCCCGGCGAGCAGCCCAATGAACAGCCCAACGGCGAACAGGCGGAACAGCCCGGCGAAGTCCCGCCCACCCCGCCGCCGGAAACCCCGCCGGCCCCAACCCCCACACCAACGCCGGCTCCGACCCCAACACCCACCCCCGCACCCACACCCAAGCCCACCCCAAAGCCGGTTCCCACTCCCAAACCCACGCCAACCCCAACCCCGACGCC
>JAVVPH010000176.1:1416-4149 GCA_036655835.1 Oscillibacter sp. | reverse complement strand
GAGCTGCGGGACCAGCTCCGCGCCATGGAAAAAGAGCAAAAAAGCACCGGAGAATCCGCCTGATTGGCGGATTCTCCCCCAGACAACAAAATTTCCCCTTCTATAAAGGAACGAAAGGAAGGAAAAAGCCATGAATGAAAATAAATTTACCCCCCGGGCCGAGGAGGTCCTCCGACTTTCTCAGGAGGCGGCGGGGGAGCTGGGCCACGGCTACGTGGGCAGCGAGCATCTGCTACTGGGCCTTTTGCGGGAGGAGGAGGGCGTCGCCCACACCGTTTTGAAGGAGGCGGGCCTCACCGACGAGCTGGTAACGGAAATCTTGAAAAAGAGCGTGGGCGCGGGTCTGCCCGGCGGCAATCCCGCCCAGGGCCTGACCCCCCGGGCCAAGCGGGTGGTGGAAATCGCCGTGGAGGACGCGGCCCGAGGCGGATATAACTACGTGGGCACCGAGCATTTGCTGGCGGGCATTTTGCGGGAGGGCAACAACATGGCCGTCCGCATTCTGCGCACCGCCGGGGTGGAGCCAAAGCACCTCTACACCGCCCTGATGCAAAAGCTGAACGACACCCCCAAGGCGCAAGCGGCCTCCTCCCGGGGGACAGCGCCCAAGGAGGATTCCAACCGCAATAAAACCCTGAAGGAGTTTACCCGGGACTTAACCGCCGCCGCCCGCTCCGGCAAGCTGGACCCGGTGATTGGCCGGGACGACGAAATTCAGCGGGTGATTCAAATTCTCTCCCGCCGCACCAAAAATAACCCCTGCCTCATCGGCGAACCCGGCGTGGGCAAAACCGCCATCGCCGAGGGTCTGGCCCAGAAAATTGTACTGGGAGACGTGCCGGAGGAGCTGTTGGACCAAAAGGTGCTGTCCCTAGACCTCTCGGGCATGGTGGCGGGCACCAAATACCGGGGCGAATTTGAGGAGCGCATCAAAAAAGCGCTGGACGAGGTGAAAAAGTCCGGCGACGTGATTTTGTTCATCGACGAGCTGCACACCCTGGTGGGTGCCGGCTCCGCCGAGGGGGCAGTGGATGCCGCAAACATCATCAAGCCCGCCCTGGGCCGGGGAGAAATCCGGGTCATCGGCGCGACCACCTTAAACGAGTACCGCCAGTATATCGAAAAGGACGCCGCCTTGGAGCGCCGCTTCCAGCCCATTCAGGTGGGGGAGCCGACGGCGGAGACGGCCCTGGAAATTTTGAAGGGACTGCGGGAGCGGTACGAACAGCACCACAAGCTGCAAATCACCGACGAGGCATTGTCAGCCGCCGTGGAATTGTCCGCCCGGTATATCAGCGACCGGTTTCTGCCGGACAAGGCCATTGATTTGATGGACGAGGCCGCCAGCCGGGTGCGGATGGAGACGGAGGAGCCCACCCCTGAGCTGAAGAGCCTGGAGGAAAAAATCACCGCCTTGAACCGGGAGAAGGAAGCCGCCATCGCCGACCAGGATTACGAAAAGGCCGCCCAGCTTCGGGATATTGAGCGGGATTATCAGGACCAGGTGGAGCAGGAGCGGGAGCGCCGCAAAACCCGCAACGCCCAGCATCGCCCCGTCACGGCGGAGGACATTGCCGCCGTCGTCTCCGGCTGGACCGGCATCCCCGTCACCCGCCTCACGGAGGACGAGGGGCACCGCCTGCTGCAAATGGAGGACATCCTCCACCAGCGGGTGGTGGGACAGGACGAGGCCGTCACCGCCGTGTCCCGGGCCATTCGCCGGGGCCGGGTGGGTCTAAAGGACCCCAAGCGGCCCATCGGCTCCTTTTTGTTCCTGGGCCCCACGGGCGTTGGAAAAACGGAGCTGTGCAAATCCATGGCCCAGGCCATGTTCGGCGATGAGAGCGCCATGATTCGCATTGATATGTCCGAGTATACCGAGCGCCACACCGTCTCCCGGCTCATCGGGTCCCCTCCCGGCTATGTGGGCCACGAGGAGGGCGGTCAGCTCACGGAAAAGGTCCGGCGCAAGCCCTATTCCGTGGTGCTGTTCGACGAGATTGAAAAGGCCCATGAGGACGTGTGGAACATTTTGCTGCAAATTCTGGACGACGGCCGCATCACCGATTCCCAGGGCCGCACCGTGGACTTTAAAAACACCGTCATCGTCATGACGTCCAACGTGGGCGCCAAAAATATCACCGCCGCCGGGGGCAAGCTGGGCTTCAACCTGGGTGAGGGCGAAAGCGACGACCAGCAGAAATTCACCCGGGTCAAGGAGATGGTGCTGGCGGAGCTGCGGCAGATTTTCCGCCCGGAATTTCTCAACCGCATTGACGATACCATCGTTTTCCGCGCCCTCACCCGGGAGGACATCACGGAAATTGCCCGCCGGATGCTGCAAGTAGTCTCTGCCCGGATGGAGGCCATGGGCGTGCATCTGGACGCCGGGGAGGAGGCCGTGGCGGAGCTGGCCCGGGAGGGCTTTGACCCGGTGTACGGTGCCCGGCCCCTGCGCCGCTGTATCCAAAGCCGGGTGGAGGACGCGGTGGCGGAACAGCTGCTGGACGGCACACTGCAAGCCGGCGACACCGCCAGGCTCTCTGTGGAGGACCACAAGCTCTCCGTGGGCAAGTAAACAGGCAATGGCGGGGGACCACGGTTCCCCGCCATTTTCCCTGGGATAAAACCGCCGGGGCGGATTTGAAAATGCCAGCATCCGTTGTTTTACCAAAATTGTAAGCCCGGCGCGGGTGCAAACACACCCTGATAAGCGCGTATCCCTCCGCCTGT
>JAVVPH010000176.1:0-1406 GCA_036655835.1 Oscillibacter sp. | reverse complement strand
AATGGCGGGGGACCATGGTTTCCCGCCATTTTCCCTGGGATAAAATTGCCGGGGCGGATTTGAAAATGCCGGGCACCCATTGCTTTCATCAAAAGTGCAAGCCCGGCGCAGGTGCAAACACACTCTGATAAGCGCTTATCCCTCCGCCTGTACTGTAAAGTTTTTCAGAAACTTGATTTGTTCACAAATTTTCTGTACAATCATATTTTAGATTGCAAAGGAAAGAAGGAGGACCTATTCAATGCCTTTTAACATGAATTTTGGTTCCGGCGGTTTTGGCGGCGGTTTTCAGGGCGGCGAGGGCGACGGAGCGCAAAACCCGTTCCAGCACGCGCCCCAGCAGCCCAAAAAACCCGCCAAGCCCCGGAAAGCCGTGGGCAACGCCTTTACCCGCACCCTCATCAATTTGGGGGTGACGCTGGTGTTCGGCCTGGGGTATTTTTACGTGGAGCTGCCGTCCATCAACCTCCATGCGGAGGAATTTTACGTGTTCGCGTTCCTGCTGTGCGCGGTGTACTGCATCTGCGCGGTGGTGACCTCCGGCTTCCAGGGCGATGGAGCCAAGGGCTACTTCGGCTTTGTGAAGCAGCAGTGCAAGCTGCCGCTGCTGGCGGTGATTGCCCTGATTGCCACCATTGCCATCGGCGCGCTGTCCTCCTGGGTGGTGATCCGGGCGGGGGCATACAGCAATTTGCTGCCCATTCAAACCGGCGACTTTGTCAGCGAGGTGGAGGAGATTTCCTACGCCCAAATCCCCATGCTGGACGCGGATTCCGCCCAACGCCTGGGCAGCCGCAAGTTAGGCGAGCTGTCGGACATGGTGTCCCAGTTTGAAATTCTCCCCACCTACACCCAAATTAACTACCAGGGCCGCCCGGTGCGGGTGACCTCCCTGCGCTACGGCGACCTCATCAAGTGGGCCACCAACCGCTCCAAGGGCCTGCCCGCCTATATGGTCATCGACATGGTGACGCAGGAGGCGGACGTGGTGCGCTTGGAGGACGGTATGAAATTCACCCCCGCCGAGCATTTCGGTCGGAACCTTGCCCGGCACCTGCGGTTCCAGTATCCCATGTATATGTTTGAAACCCCGGTGTTTGAAGTGGACGACGACGGCGTGCCCTATTGGGTCTGCTCTCGGGTGGTGAAAACCATCGGCCTCTTCGGCGGCACGGATATCCACGGCGCGGTGCTGGTCAACGCCATCACCGGCGAGAGCCAGTATTATGAGGAGGTCCCCTCCTGGGTGGACCGGGTGTACTCCGCCGAGATGATTATGCAGCAGTATGATTATTACGGCCAGTACCACAACGGCTTTTTAAACTCCATGTTCGGGCAGAGAGACGTGACACTGACCACCACGGGCTATAACTACATTGCCATCGGCGACGATGTGTATATGTACA
>JAVVPH010000175.1:0-4175 GCA_036655835.1 Oscillibacter sp. | reverse complement strand
GTCCGCGGTGTCAGCGGTGATGATTGCCAAGCACATGGTCAATCTCCGCCGCATCTGCGCCGGCACGGAAATCGGCCTGCGCAAAGCCCGGAAGGCCGATGCCCCCCGTGAGACCCCGTATTCCCCGAAATAGAGTTGCAGAATGGCTCCATTTGTCACAAAACTCGTCTTTTTTCATGAAATTTCCAATTTTTCCCACTTAATACCCTAAAAAGGACTGTTGCAAAATGCAACAGTCCTTTTTTCCTATTTAGTTTTTCAAGCTGTGGAGCGGGGCGGGAATCCGACCGCCTCTGGCGATGAACGCCGCGCTGGACTGGGGATGCACCGGCATCACCGGGGCGCTGCCCAGCAGTCCGCCCATCTCAATGGTGTCCCCCACCGTCTTGCCCGGCGTGGGCAGAAGGCGCACGGCGGTGGTTTTGCAGTTCACCATGCCGATGGCGGCCTCGTCCGCGATGATGGCGGAAATCGTCTCCGCGCTGGTGTCGCCGGGGACGGCAATCATGTCCAACCCCACGGAGCACACGCAGGTCATGGCCTCCAGCTTGTCGATGGTCAGCACGCCGCTGACGGCAGCGGCAATCATCCCCTCATCCTCGGACACCGGAATGAACGCGCCGGACAGTCCGCCCACGGAGGACGATGCCATCACGCCGCCCTTTTTCACCGCGTCGTTCAGCATGGCCAGCGCCGCTGTGGTGCCGTGGGTGCCGCAGACCTCCAACCCCAGCTCCTCCAAAATCCGAGCGACGGAATCGCCGGTGGCGGGGGTGGGTGCCAGGCTCAAATCCACAATGCCAAAGGGGGTGTCCAGTCGGCGAGAAGCCTCCTGCGCCACCAATTGGCCCATGCGGGTGATGCGGAAGGCGGTTTTTTTGATAGTCTCCGCCACCACGTCAAAGGGCTGGCCCTCCACGGCCTTCAGCGCGTGATACACAACGCCGGGGCCGGAGACGCCCACGTTGATGACCTTTTCCGGCTCGCCCACGCCGTGGAACGCGCCCGCCATAAAGGGGTTGTCCTCCACAGCGTTACAAAACACCACCAGTTTGGCACAGCCCAAGCCGTCCTGGGCGGCGGTGGCCGCCGCCGTGTCCTTAATCACCCGGCCCATCAGCGCCACCGCGTCCATATTGATGCCCGCCTTGGTGGAGCCAACGTTGACAGAGGAGCAGACAAATTCCGTCTGGGCCAGGGCCTGGGGGATGGAGCGAATCAGCCGCTCGTCCGCCAGGGTCATCCCCTTTTGCACCAGAGCGGAGTAGCCGCCGATGAAGTTCACGCCGCAGGTTTTGGCGGCCCGGTCCATGGCCAGGGCGAAGGGCACATAGTCCTCCGTCTCGCTGGCGGCGGCAACCAAGGCCATGGGCGTGACAGAAATCCGCTTGTTGACAATGGGAATCCCGAACTCCCGCTCGATTTCGTTTCCGGTTTTTACCAGTTTTTCGGCATAGCGGGTAATTTTTTCGTAAATTTTCTCGCAGGCCCGCTTGGGGTCCGGGTCGCAGCAGGACAGCAGCGACATCCCCATGGTGATGGTCCGAATGTCCAAATGCTGCTGGTCAATCATCTCAATGGTTGAGAGAATCTCTTTCTGATTGAGCATCATCTCTCCCCCTTAAATTCTGTGCATGGCGTCAAAAATTTCCTGCCGCTGGATGCGGATGGAGACGTTCATTTTCTTCCCCAGCTCGTCCAATTGCTCGGCAAGGTCCACCATGGAAACCGTTGCCTGTTCCACGTCCACCACCATGACCATGGTGAAGGCGCTCTGGAGAATGGTCTGGGAGATATCCAAAATATTGACATTGTTTTCGGACATGAAAATGCACACGGCGGCGATAATGCCCACCCGGTCCTGTCCGACGACGGTGACGATTGCGTTCATCGTTTTCCTCCTTAAATATGTCGTTCCATCCACTTTCCAGCGGATGGAACGGCTTTTTTATCCAACGTAAAGCTGTTTCGCAGTCATTTTAGCACGCATTTCAAAAAATGTAAATCCCGAATAGAGGAGACAACCGCCCCAGGCGGGTTTTAGAACGGAATGGGGGCCATCGCCGCCACATCCCCGGGGCAGAGAAACGGCCCCCACGGCGGCGCAAAATAGGTCAGCAGCAGGTAGGAAAGCCCCAGAGCCACCGCCGCCGCCATCCAGATCCAGTGCCACTTTTCACTGCACGGCCGCCCGAAAGCCAGGGCCAGGGCCAGCGCCGCCACCCATAACGCAAGGCAGATGCCGCCGTTTCCGCCCAAGGCCAACACGGCCCAGTCCGCCAGCATCAGCGCCAGCGGTGTGAGCACCAGTGCCGACAGAGGCATTCCGCCCTTTCCCCGGCGCAGCAGGCAGGCCAACAGCAGGGGCCAAAAGGCCAGCTTGCTCAGCTCCCACGCGCTGGAACAGCGGGGCACAAACACCGCCAACGGCCCGCCCACAATCACCCCGTGGAGCAGCAGCAGAAAAAGTCCGCCTAAAATTGTTGTCAAAAATCCCACGGCAAATTGATTAAATGATTGCTTCATGCTCTCCCTCACCTCGCTCTACCCTATGCAAAAGTAAGGTCAGGCAGAACGCCGCGCCGGAACATTACGTCTCGTCGAAAAATTTGCTGTGGATGGCCCTGACGGCCTTGTTCACATCGTCCTCGTCCAGCAGGACGGAGACTCGAATTTCCGAGGTGTTGATCATCTGAATGTTAATGCCCGCCTCGAACAGTGCCTCAAACATTTTGGCGGCCACGCCGCAGTTGCTCATCAGCCCCGCGCCCACAATGGAGACTTTTCCGATTTTTTCGTCCGTCTCGATATGGTCGAAGCGCAGTGCCTCCTTGTGGTCGTTGAGCACCGCCCCCGCTTCCTCCAAATCCTTTTTGTGGACAGTGAAGGTAATATCCTTGGTGTCCGCCCGACCGATGGACTGCAAAATCACGTCCACATTGATGTTGTGCTTGCTCAGCAGGTCAAACACCTGAAATGCCACGCCGGGGTTGTGCTGCAAGCCGATGAGGGCAATCCGGGCGATGCCGGTATCCTTTGCCACACCGGCGATATTGGTTTTTTCCACTTTGGTGACCTCCTTCACTCTCGTGCCGGGCTTGCGCTCCAAGCTGGACACGACTTCCAGATTGACATGAAATTTTTTCGCCAGCTCCACACTGCGATTCAGCAGAACCTGCGCCCCTTGGGACGCCAGCTCCAGCATCTCGTCGTAGGTGATTTCGTCCAGCTTCCGGGCCTCCGGCACAATGCGGGGGTCCGTGGTATAGATGCCGTCCACATCGGTATAAATTTGGCAAAGCTCCGCGTGGAACGCCGCCGCCAGGGCCACGGCGCTGGTATCCGAACCGCCGCGCCCCAAGGTGGTCACGTCCCCCGCCCGATCCACGCCCTGAAAGCCGGTGACCAGAACGATGCGGTGCTGGTCCAGCTCGGACTGAATACGCTCCTGGTCAACCCGCTTGATGCGGGCATCGCTGTGGACGGCGGTGGACTGAATGCCCACCTGCCACGCCGCCAGCGACACGCAGGGCAAGCCCATGGCCTCCAGCGCCATGGCGCACAGCGACACGGAAATCTGCTCGCCGGTGGCCAGCAGCATATCCATCTCCCGCTTGGAGGCGTGGGCATTGATTTCCGCCGCCTTGGTCAGCAAATCGTCGGTGGTGTCTCCCTGGGCGGAGAGCACCACGATCACGTCGTTGCCCGCTAAGTACGTCTCCGCGATTCTCCCGGCGACGTTGCGAATACGCGGCGCGTCCTTCACAGAGCTGCCGCCGAATTTTTGTACGATTAAGCTCATGGTGTTTTCCTCTTTAGCCTTGGATTTTGAATGTTAGCGCAAAGGCATCCGCCGTAAACGCTGTGGAATTGCCTCAGTCCAGCACCCGCAGGCAGGCCAGAACCCGCAGGGCTTTCGCCTGCTGCTCCGCGTCGATGCCGCTGATGCAATTGGTCAAAAATGCCGTTTCGCCGTCCTCGGACAAAACCTCCACCTGACCGAAGGCGCCGGCGGCGTCAGCCAGGCTGCCCTGGATGCGGAAATAGTAGCGGCTCTCCAAGGTTTTGGGGTCCACAAAGCCCTCAGAGGATGCAAGCCAGCCGATTTCCTCCCGACGGGGACTTGCCTGCAAGGCCTCCATCACATCCGACACGCAGGCGGAGGCGGTGGGCAT
>JAVVPH010000174.1:0-4179 GCA_036655835.1 Oscillibacter sp. | reverse complement strand
GCGGCGTCCAGCACCAATCTGGCCCGCTGGACAATCGGCGCATCAATCATTTTGCCCCGCAGGGAGATGGCACCCTTGCCCTGGCGCTTGGCCTCGGCGATGGCGGCAAACACGTCCTTGGCGTAGGCCACCTCCTTGGCGGTGGGGGAGAACACGCGGTTCACCGTGCCCACATGGGCGGGGCTGATGCAGGCCTTGCCCGTGAAGCCCAGGCCCTTGGCAAAGGCGGCGTCTTTTTCCAAGCCCTCCAAGTCCTGCACGTCGGTAAAGGGCGTGTCATAGGCCTCGATATTGGCGGCTCTGGCGGCGCAAACCACCCGGCCCCGGGCATAGAGAATCTCCGCGCTCTCCTTGGTGCGCACACAGCGCAAATCGGCGGTCAAATCCTCCGCGCCCAGGAACAGCGCAATCATTCTGGGGCTGGCGCAGGCGATGGCATAGGCGTTTTCAACACCCATGGCGGTTTCCAGCAGGGCCATGATCTTGGTTTTTCCGGCGGGAAGGCCCAGGGTGTTCTCCAGCGCCGTCAGCTTGGCGTCCAGGGTTTGGATGTACGCCGCGTCGCAGACCTTGGGCGGCATAATCGTCAGCTCCGCCAAGGGCAAAATGGCCTCCAAATCCTCTTCCCAATAGGGCGTATCCAGGCCGTTGATACGGACAATCAGCTCGCATTTCCCGAAGTCCAAGCTGGTCAGCGCGTTTTTCAGCAGCTCCCGGGCGGCATCCTTTTGGTTGGGGGACACTGCGTCCTCCAAGTCAAAAATCAGACTGTCGGAGCCAAGTAGCGCGCCGTTGCAGAGCATATTGGGATTATTCGCAGGCAAAAACAGCATGGTTCTTCTCATTTTTCCGCCTCCTGTTCCGCGGCGGCACGGCGAAGGGCCGTGGTGAGCCGGGCACGGATGGTGCAATCCAGCGCACCGTGGTCCAGAGCGTGGACCTGCACGTTGGAAACGCCCAATTCCTCCAAAACCTGGTGCATGGTCTGGCGAATCGAGTCGCCGTAATACTTCTCCACCGAGGAATCCAGTTCAATTTTGATGCCGCCGCTTCCCGGCGTTACCGTGACCATCATATCGCTGGATTCCAGCGTTCCGGCCACGGCCTCCTGTTTGATTTCCATGACTGTCTCCTTTCTATTTTCAGAGATTTTTTCTCTGGGTAGACGGTTATCTGCCACACAGTTCCATCAGAGAATGCCCATGGCATCGAAGAGGAATGTGAATGCAAACATGGTGAAAATGGAAATGATGGTGGTGAACACCACCAACTGGCCCGACAGCGGCCCGTCCGCCCCCATGGCCACCGCCATGGGATAGGAGGCCACGGCGGCAGGCGCCGCGAACAGCACCAGCAAGGCACAAAATTCCTGCCCGTGAAAGCCCAACAGCAGCGTGATGGGCAGAAAAATTAAAGGAACGAGCAGCATCCGCAGCAAAATGCCCACTGCCAGCGGGCGGCGATTGCGCTGCATCTCCCCCAAATTCAGGCTGACGCCCAGGGAGATAAAGCTCAAGGTGGTGGTCACGCCTGCCAAATCATCCACCACCGTCTCCGCGATTCCAGGCAGACGCAGATGCAGCAATTGCAGGGTCACCGCCAACAACGCGGCGATGACCATGGGATTTTTGAAAATCGCCAGCACAATTTTTCCCGGATTCGCCTTGCCGGAGCGGTTGATTTCCAAAATCACCACCGCCAGCGCGTTGCTCAGGGGGACCACCAGTGTGCCCAGTAGGGCCACGGTGGCGGCCTGTCCGTCGCCGTACAGGGATTCTGCCACCGCCACGCCGAAGAGAATGTAATTGGAGCGAATCATGGCCTGCCCGATGGAGGCGGCCCGGTTGTGGTCCGGCTCCAACCGGGAGGGCAGCAGCAGGGCCAGGGCAAAAATTGCCATCAGGCCAATTGCCGCGAAACCCACCAGCTTCGCGCTGAACTGCTCCGCCAAATTTGCCCGATAAATATTGGAAAATAACAGGGTGGGCATGAACAGGCGGAAAGTCAGCTTATCCATCTGCCGCATGGTATCCGGCTCCACAATCCGCGCCTTCCGCACCAAAACGCCAATGCCCATCAGCAGGGCCATCGGCGCCACCACCCGCAGGGCTACCCAAAAACTATTCAATCTCGCTCTCTCCTATCGCAGGCGGTACAGCACCCGCGGTCGGCCGCCCGTCTCATAATCAATGGAACTCAGCACGCCGCCGATTTCAATCAGGTAATTCAAATACCGGCGGATGGTGACTTTGGACAGGCCCGAGGCCTGGGAGATGCTCTCGCAGGTGTGTTTTTCCGCGGCGTGCTCCTGCAAATAATCGTAAATATATTGCAGCGTTTTCTGGTTGAGGCCCTTTTGCAGCTCCCCGTTTTCCAGGTCCAGGGACACCTCGTTATTCAGCAGCCTGTCCACCACGGCCTGATTTACCCGGGTTCCGCTTTTGAGGAGATTCATCTTGGTGAGATACTTGGAAATCGCCTCCTGAAAGCGTTGGAAGGAAAAGGGCTTAATTAAATAGTCCACAATGCCCAGGCGCAACGCCTCGTCCACCACGCTCATCTCCGTGGCGGCAGTGACCATAATCACGGCGCTTTTGCTGTTTTCCGCCCGCAGACGCTTCAAAAGCTCCATGCCGCTAAACCCCGGCATATACACATCTAAAATCACCAAATCCGTTTGGTGGGCAGAGAGATATCCCCAGGCATCCTTGCCGTTGTTGAACATCCCGTCCACAGTGAAATCGCCGGCGCGCTCAAGATACTGCTGGTTGATGGTGGCGACCATGGGGTCGTCCTCCACAATGACTGCGTGGAGCATCCTCGTCACTTCCTCTCTCTTTGCCGATTGCAAATAATGGTAAACGAGGTACCCACGCTGGGGTCCGAGTCCACCTCAATACTCCCGCCGCTGCGGTCAACAATTTCCCGCACCAGACTCATGCCGGTGCCCCGGCCCTCGGTGGCCTTGGTGCTGAAGTCCGGCTCGTAAATCCGGGGCAAAATTTCCGGGGAAATGCCCGTGCCCGTATCGGACAGGGAAATCAACAGGCCGTGGGCATCCTCCGTGATTTGCAGCACGATGCTGCGGGGGCCGTCCTCCAGCTTGGCATTCACCGCCTCCATGCCGTTTTCCAGCAGATTGCCCACCACCGTCACCAGATTGGAGGTGGAGAGATAGGCGCTGTGCTCCGGCAAATCACTGTTGGCCAGCAGGGTGAGTCGGATGCCCAACTCCCGCATATTGTTCAGCTTTCCCAAAATCAGCGCCGCCACATTGGGGTTGTGAATGTGCTGAAGCACCGGGCCGACGGACTCTGCGTGGGTGGCGGAAATATCGCCGATATAGGACAGGGCCTCCTGTTGGCGGCCCATTTGAATCAGGCCGAAAATCACTTGCAGCTTATTCATAAATTCGTGGGTGTTGGCCCGCAGGGTGGAGACGATGTGCCGGGTGCCATTGAGCCGCTCCGCCGACCGCATGGCCTCGGTGCGGTCCATTAAAATCAGGGTGGTGCCCGTGCGGCGATTTTCTTTTTCCAGGGGGATGCTGCAACAGAGCACATTGGGACGCGAGGTGGGAACATTTCCCTTGCTGCTTGTCAGCAGGCTCTCTCCCCGCTCGTCTCGAATCAGCCGGTCCAGCAGCTCGCCCTCCAGCGGCTCCGTCCCCTGGGCCAGCATGGCGATGGCGGCGCGGTTCACCAGTTGAATTTTCCCCTGGGAATCCACGGAGACAATGCCCTCATCCAAATTGTTGAGCATATCGCTCTGGGTGAGGTAGGAGTGAATCAGCTCCTCCGGCCCGTGGCCCAGTAAAATGCGGTGGATATACAGCGACAAAAGCCCCGCCACCAGCAAGGAGGCGAACACCACCACCACTGCCAGTTTTTCATAGGTCCGGGTAATCTCCTCCCGCATGGTTTGCAGGCGAAGCATGGTGGTGCTGGCCACCACCAAACCCAAAACCGTTCCGTCCTTGTCCCGCACTGGGCAAAACGCCCGGCGCTGCAAGCCCAAGGTGCCGACGCCGTCCACCATGTAGGACTCCCCCGCCAGGGCAGGGCCTTCATCCCCGCCCACAAAATGCTGCCCGATGCGGGCGTGGACCACGTGGTAGAGGCGGATGGATCGGGTGTCGCAAATGGTCACAATATCCAAATCCTCCGTCCGGGCCACCAG
>JAVVPH010000173.1:2107-4191 GCA_036655835.1 Oscillibacter sp. | reverse complement strand
CTGCCACCGCTCCATCCCCATTGCCTCCCCATTTTGCTTTCTGCTTTGCCTCTATATATACCAAAAAACAGAGCCAATGGCGAGGTTTTCGACAAGCTGAGGCGGAACGCACTGCGTTCCGCCTCTTGCTATGGGGTTATTTTTCCTCTGGGCCTGCCGCTTCCTCGCCGGAATTGGCAGCTGCCGCGGTTGTACCTGCGGGTTCCGGGACGGCCTCGCCGTCGGGCGTCGCCTCACCGGCATTTGCGGGGATGGCGTCGTCGGGATTCACGTCGGAGGGCGGGTAGCAATCGGTATAGGAGGTCTCAAAGTTTTTCTGATTGGTGGCGTCGTTGGGGGACATCCGCTTGATCGACAGCACAAAGGCCAAAATCATGCCCATCAAATACCCCGCCGTGGCGTATATGGGGGCAAAATGCACCACCAGCGCCGTGACCACGCCGCACACAAGCACCACGAGAAAAGACACCTGAACAATGCGGCGATAGGCACGCTTGAGGTCAAAGGCGTCGTTTTCCTTTTTGCGGCGCTTTGCCAGGGGAATGGAGGAAAACAGCGCCACCAGCGCCTGAATCCCGACGGCGGCCATCAGGACAAAGCCGCCTGCCGCCGCGCCAAAAAAATAGGGAATTCCCATAAAGTACCTCCTTGAAATTCTGTTAAATTATTGCATAGTATACACGAAACGCTCCCCTTTTGCAAGTGGGAGCGTTTTTAAGGAGGTGGATGGGAATGCTTCCCCGGGGAAAAAAGGGGGCGCAATCAAGAAAACATCTGCCAGAGCAGCTTGGCGAACAGCAGACCCAGCACCAAAAAAATCATGTTGCGGACCTTGCCGCTGCCGCCGCGAATGGCGTATCGCGCGCCGAACCAGTTGCCCAAAACGCAGCAGGCTGCCGCCGGTATCACCAAGGGCCACAGGACGTTTCCGCTGAAAATCCACACGGCGGCGGAGGCGATGTTGGAGGCCAGATTTCCCACCTTGGCACAGCCCGAGGCGGTGAGCAAATCCATGCCCAGCACCATGGTGAAGGCCATAATCATAAAGGTGCCGGTGCCGGGGCCGATCATCCCGTCGTACATTCCGATGACCAGACCGATGCCGACGCTGAGAACGGCCTCCTGCCGTTTGGGCCGCCGGGGCCGGGCGCTTGCGCCCAAATCCCGCCGGGTGGCCATCACCACCGCCACAATGGGCAGGGCCACCAGTACGCAGCTGCGCAGCAGCTCCTCCGAGCACCAGATGGCCACCCGGGCGCCCACCACTGCCCCTGCCAACGCGCCTGCCGCCGCCCAGACGGCGGCGCGCAAATCCACCTTGCCGCTGCGGATGTAATTTCCGGCGGCCACGCCGGTGCCCAAGGCGTTGATGACCTTGTTGGTGCCGGAGGCCAGGTGGATGGGGATGCCCACAAATAAATAGGCGGGCAGGGAAATCAGGCCCCCGCCGCCTGCCACGGAGTCCACAAACCCCGCCAAAAACAGCATGGGGCAGACCACCAGACAAATTTTCCAAAACTCCTCCATGGTAACGATTCCTCTCTTGCAGCGGGGTTAAAAAACGACCCCGGAAGCAAAAATTCTACCACAGGGCGGAAAAAATGTCAAATCCCCGGACTGCCGCCGGGCCTTAAAAATTTCGGGAAAATACCTATGCCGCCTTTTTAAAAATCAGCTTCGCCAGCAGCAGTCCCAGTACCACCGCCAGCAGGCTGATGCCCAGATTCAAAAGAATGTTGAGACAGGCGACGGGGTAGTTCCCGTCCCGCAGCAGGGTGATGGTTTCCAGACTGAAGGTGGAAAAGGTGCTCAGTCCGCCGCACAGCCCCGTGGTGAGAAAGAGCTTTGTCCTGGGGGCAAAGGGGGACGGCTCCAGTCCAACGACAAAGCCGATGAAAAACCCCGCCAAAATATTGGAGAGCAAGGTCCCCAGAGGCAGGGAAATCGCCCGCCCCCGCATCCAGCTTGTGAGGCCGAAGCGGAGACAGGAACCCAGAAAGCCCCCCAGACCCACAGTAACACATTCCCACATAGCATGGCTCCCTTTCCCGTCTCCCGGCAGTGCCCGCCCCGTTAAACGGAGA
>JAVVPH010000173.1:0-2097 GCA_036655835.1 Oscillibacter sp. | reverse complement strand
TAGCATGGCTCCCTTTCCCATCCCCAACAGGGGCCGCCCCGTTAAACGGAGACGGATTCCCGCAGCTCCAAGCCGGGATTGTGCTTGCACAAAAAGCCCACGGACCAGATGCCGCCGAAGGCCACCAGACTGCGGCCCCGGAAATCCTCCAGCAGCTCCGCGCCGGTGCAGAGGGTCAAGTCCTTGGGGTCCCCGGGACAGGCGGAAATCAGCCGCAGGTGCTCGTAGGGCAGCCCTGTCATATACAGCTCCACGCCGTATTCGTTGCGCATCCGGTATTCAAACACGTCAAATTGCAGCGTGCCCACCACGCCCACAATGACCTCCTCCATACCGGCACCGGGCACCTTGAAGATTTGAATGGCACCCTCCTGGGCAATTTGCTCCGTGCCCTTGATGAACTGCTTGCGCTTCATGGTGTTTTTCGGGCTGACCCGCATAAAATGCTCCGGCTCAAAGGTGGGGATGCCGGAGAATTTGAATTTCTTGCCGGGGACGGTGATGGTGTCCCCAATGGAGAACAGGCCCGGGTCAAATACGCCGATGATGTCCCCCGCGTAGGCCTCGTCGATGATTTCCCGCTCGGCGGCCATCATCTGCTGGGGCTGGCTGAGGCGCATTTTTTTGCCGCTTTGCATATGATAGACCTCTGCCTCCCGCTCGTATTTCCCGGAGCAGATGCGCATAAAGGCCAGACGGTCCCGGTGGGCCTTGTTCATGTTGGCCTGAATTTTAAACACAAAGGCAGAAAAATCCGGGGAGAACACGTCCACCTCGCCGCAGTCTGCGGTCCGGGCCAGGGGCGGGGGGGTCATGCGGAGAAATTCCTCTAAAAACGGCTCAATGCCGAAATTGGTCAGGGCGGAGCCGAAAAACACCGGGCTGAGATTGCCCGCCTGGACGGCGGCCATGTCAAAGTCCCGCCCGGCTCCCAGCAGCTCCACCTCGCCCTTTAGCTTTTTCCATTGGTTCTCGCCCAGCAAGTCGCCCATGGCGGGGTCGTCCAGATGGATGGACCGGGACTCCGCCTTTTTGCCCCGGCCCGCGCCGGAAAAGGAGAGAAAGCGGCACTTCTCCCGGTCGTAAACCCCGCGAAACTCCTTGCCGGAGCCGATGGGCCAGTTGACGGCGTAGGTGTCAATCCCCAGCTCCCGCTCCACCTCCTCGCACAGCTCCAACGGGTCCCGGGCCTCCCGGTCCAGCTTGTTGATGAAGGTGAAAATGGGGATGTGGCGCAGGGCGCAGACGTGAAACAGCTTCCGGGTCTGGTTTTCCACGCCCTTACCCGCGTCAATCACCATCACGGCGGCATCCGCCGCCATCAAGGTGCGGTAGGTGTCCTCCGAGAAGTCCTGGTGGCCCGGGGTGTCCAAAATGTTGATGCAGTAGCCGTCGTGCTGAAACTGCATCACCGATGAGGTGACAGAGATGCCGCGCTGCTTTTCAATCTCCATCCAGTCCGAGGTGGCGGCCTTGGCCCGCTTGCCCTTGACCTCGCCGGCCTGGGCAATGGCGCCGCCGTAGAGCAGAAATTTTTCAGTGAGGGTGGTTTTACCGGCGTCGGGGTGGGAGATGATGGCAAAGGTGCGTCGGCGTGAAATTTCTTGGTTCAGGATGGACATCGTTTCGTCTCCTCAATATTCTATACAGATACAGCCAATTTATCACGTTTCCAACCATTTTGCAAGGTTTCTGCCGGGGAAACCAAAGAAATTCCCGACGCTGAGCGGAAATGACCGCCGCGGCCCCGGAACCAATCCAAATGGCAGGCATATCATGGTACAGGAGTGTTACGCTCCATTTTTTGACAGGAGGATTTGCTGTGAGTATCCCTGTGATAAAACGGGCCAATACTGTGAGATGTCAGTCGATTTCGGATATTATGGAATCCATTGCCCTAGAGCAGTGCGCCCTCTCCCATATCCTCAATGCGGAGGGCGAAAAGCTGCAAAAAGCAATTGCGTGCGCGGATGATTTGGACGAATTGTTATGCGTCAATCATTCCGTGGAGCAGACCATCACCAAGGTCACGCAATTGGAGCACGTATTATATGCCAAGCTCGCCGCACTGACGGATTGCGCCCATCCCTGCCCGGA
>JAVVPH010000172.1:0-4215 GCA_036655835.1 Oscillibacter sp. | reverse complement strand
CGGTGGCCGGGGGGCTCCTCCCGCCGCTCCTCCTCCTGTATGCGGGTGTAGCCGCCGTGGTCGTTGAGAATGTACCGATTATACAAGCCTATCCCTCCCATCCGGCCAGAAATTTTTTGCCCAGGTGGATAAGCCGCGCCAGTTGCAAGGCTCGCTCCACCTTTTCCTGCCGTTCGGCGCGGAGATAGGGCCGCAGGGCATAGAGCAGCTGCCGGGAATTGGAATTTTGCTGACTGCCAAGCTCCTGCACCAGGGGCAGCAGCTTGGTCAGCAGCTTAGGGTCCAAGCCGCCGGTGAGGGCGGAGAGAAAATCCGGCCCCGCCGCCGGCGGAGCTTGCTGGGGTGGACCGCCGAAAAACGGCGGAGGGCTTTGCTGTCCGCCATAGGAGGGCTGCGGCGGCGGGGGCGGGGCGCTTTGCGTCGCGCCCAGGCTTTGCGCCAACTGCATAATCTGGGCCATGCTGTCCGGATTCGACAGCACCGCATTTAGTTTTTCATCAAATTCCGCCACAACCCCCGCCTGCCTTTCCGCTTCTTATTTTTGGATGGCCTTGTTGATGCGCGTCAATAACTGCGCCCCCTCGGGGCTTTGCATTACCCGGGATACCAAATTCGCAATCTCGGCGGGATTGCCCCGGGCCGCGGACTGCGCCGCCTGCTGCAAGGCCGCACCCCGGTCGCCCGCTGTCAGCATTCGCAGCAGCTCCTGCCCGTCTCGGGACTGCATCAGTCCTTGCAGGGCCGCCGGATTGCTGCGCAGTTGGTCTACAAACTGTTTGGTTCGATCGTCCATGTTCTTCTCCTTTGGTTAAAGTTGGTTCCAAATCAGTATATGTGGCAAGGACGAAAAATGTGCCTGCACAATGTGCAGGCACGGCATGCTTATTTTGAGTTTGCCTGTTTTCCCTGGCTGCAGTCGGCTTTTAGGGGACAGCCCTCGCATTGGGGGGAGCGGGCAGTGCAGATGTCTCGGCCAAAGAGGACCATGCGGTGGCAAAAATCAGAGGAATCCGCCGGGGGCAGTACTTGGCGGAGCTGGCGCTCCACCTGCAAGGGGTCCTTGCTGCCGTCCGTGATGCCCAGGCGACCGGTGATGCGGATGCAGTGGGTGTCGCAGACGTAGGCGGGCTGATGATACACGTCGCCCAAAATGAGATTTGCCGTTTTGCGGCCCACGCCGGGGAGGGAGGTTAATTCCTCCATGGTGCCGGGGACCTTGCCGTTAAAATCGCTGAGCAGCCGTTGGGCGCAGGCCACAATGTCCCGGGCCTTGCCGTTGAAAAAACCGCAGGAATGAATGTATTCCCCCACCTCGGCGGGATTGGCTCGGGCAAAGCTCTCCAGGGTGGGAAAGCGGGCGTACAGCGCCGGCGTGACCTGATTCACCCGGGCGTCGGTACACTGGGCGGAGAGCCGCACGGCGAAGAGCAGCTCGTATTCTTTTTCGTATTGCAGGGAGCAGAGGGCGGCGGGATATAGGTCCTCCAACGTCCCGATGATGCGTTTCATGGCGGCTTTGGATTTCATGCAAATCACCTCATCGGTATAATACCATGAAATTCAATGACAGACCAGTGAAAAAACCATGGAAAAAAGGGAACAACTGTGATAAAATAAAGTTTTAGCAGCTTCGGAAGGGAGGACCTATGGATGCAAAGACCTCTAGCGGACGAAATTCGTCCCCAAACATTGGACGAAGTGGTGGGTCAAACCCACCTGTTGGGCAAGAGTGCGGTGCTCCGCCGCCTGATTGAGAGCGGCGCTTCGGTGAACATGGTGTTCTACGGTCCCTCCGGCACCGGGAAAACCACCATCGCCAACCTCGTCGCCAAGCGAACGGAAAAAACCCTCTACCGTCTCAACGCCACCACGGCTTCCTTGCAGGACATCAAGGACATCATTGCCGACGTGGGTACGCTGATGGCACCCGGCGGGGTCCTGCTGTATTTGGACGAGATTCAGTATTTCAATAAAAAGCAGCAGCAGAGCTTATTGGAATTTATGGAAAACGGCAAGCTGACCCTGATCGCCTCCACCACGGAAAATCCCTATTTTTATGTGTATGGCGCACTGCTTTCCCGGAGCACGGTGTTTGAATTTAAGCCCGTTTCGCCGGAGGAGGCGGAGATCGCCGTTTTGCGGGCGCTGAAAATTCAGCAAAATCGCAGTGAGCTGCCCCTCTCCTGGGAGAAGGGACTTCCCCTCCAGATTGCCACCGCCTGCGGCGGCGATGTGCGCAAGGCCATCAACGCCGTGGAGCTGTTGGGGCAGACGGCGGAAGTGAAAAAAGGCAAAATTATACTGACAAGCAAAGACGCTTTACAGCTCTCACAGCGCAGTGCTATGCGCTATGACAGAGACGGAGATGCCCACTTTGACATTCTCTCGGCACTGCAAAAATCCATTCGCGGCTCCGACCCGGACGCGGCGGTCCACTATCTGGGCCGGCTGTTGGAGGCGGGGGATTTACTGTCGCCCTGTCGGCGATTGTTGGTGATTGCGGCCGAGGATGTGGGCCTGGCGTACCCCATGGCCATGGTGATTACCAAGGCCTGCGTGGACGCGGCGTTGCAGGTGGGTCTGCCGGAGGCGCGGCTGCCGTTGGCGGAGGCGGCAGTGTTGCTAGCCACCGCCCCCAAGTCCAATTCTGCCCACAATGCCATCAATGCCGCCATGGCGGATTTAAAAAACGGCAAAACCGGGGATATTCCCCGCCAGCTTCAAAATGTCCACGCGGACACTACGGGCTTTGACAACCAACAGCATTATCGCTATCCCCACGACTACCCCAACCACTGGGTGGCACAGCAATATTTACCGGACGCGCTGAAAAATACCCGGTATTACGACTGGGGCGAAAACAAAACCGAACAGGCCGCCAAGCGGTACTGGGAGGATATTAAGGGGTAAAAACCGTCTCCACCGGCTCTTTTTCGTAATTGGGCGGGGAATAGACCCAGCGGTTCAGGCAACCGTCGGTGATTTGATAGCGCAGGGGTTGGGGTGCGTCCTCGTGTTGCAATTTTTCGATGACTTGGAGCTTGATTTTCATCCGCTCCGGGCGGATGCTCTTGATATAGACCGACACATAATCCCCCGGGGCTAAGCTTTCCCTAGTGTCCGCCAGGCCGGAGAGGTTGGGCGTCAGTTCAATAAAGCTGCCGTACTCCTTCACACTGCGGACCACGCCCCGCACGGTTTCGCCGGGGAGAAACCAACTGGCGTTTTCCATCCAGGTGCCCAGCAGCTCTTTGTGGGTCATGGTGAAACGCCGATTTTCCACGTCAATGGCCGCCACCGCCGCCAGAATTTTTTGCCCCACGGTGAAGCGGACGGCGGGATGGGCGATGCGGGAGACGGAGATGTTTTCAATGGGGAGCATGGCCACAATGCCACAGCCGATGTCCAAAAAGGCGCCGAAGGTCTCCAAATGCGTGACGACGGCGGTGAGCACCATGCCTGGATGCAGGTGCCGCAAAAAGAAGTTTACCGCCTCCTCCTGCGCCAAGCTGCGGGAAAGCAGGGCAATCGGCGCGCCTTTTTCATCGGCGGAGAGAGCTTCGACTGTAAAGCAAACAGGCTTGCCAACCCTTGATAATATTGCAATATCTCGCTGTGCGCCACTCATCCACGGGGCAATTGCCGCCTCCTTGGGCATACGGCCCTCCACAGAGCCCAGGGGAATGTGGAGCGTGTGCTGGGTGTCACAGCGCTGAACGCTGCCCTCTAAAATGGTCCCGTTTTCCATGGCGGTTTTCAGTGCGGAGAGGGAAAGCACTGTCTGAGGGCGCAGGCCCTCTGGCAGATACAGGTTATTTTCCGGCATGATTCATCATCCTATCTGCCGCGTCCGCGGCATTATTTTGATAGAGTATTCTATGCGGCCCGATGAATGGGCTTGACAAAAGGAAGGGGCGGAACCTCTCTATGGATTTGCATCTGCATGACCAAGTAGAATTGAAAAAGCAGCACCCCTGTGGCAGCAAATACTGGGAAGTTTTGCGGGTGGGGATGGATATTAAGCTGAAATGTCTGGGCTGTGGACACGAGTTGATGCTCCCCCGCAGTCGCGTGGAAAAAGATATTCGAAAAATTTTGACAGAGGAGGAACACCGATGAGCAGCAAATTTACCCGCATTGTCGCGCTGGTTTTGGTGGTTGTGATGGTGGTGGCCTTGTTGGCCTCCATGGTTCTGCCCTACATTATGTAATGCG
>JAVVPH010000171.1:0-4272 GCA_036655835.1 Oscillibacter sp. | reverse complement strand
CTGCCGCAAACTTGCGACAGCCCTTTTCTAAATGGATCTGCTTAAAACCGGCCCGCCATGTCCGCCGTCAGCAGCACCGGCAGGGTCCACAGCAGGGAAAACGCCACCAGCGCCAGGGGCGTGAGGAGACAGTACGACCCCAAAAAGGTCAGATAAAACGCCAGCAGTGTGCCGGAAATACTGCCCAACAGCGCCAAAACGGCACTGCGCCGCACGGCCCTGCACAGCCGCGAGCTGCCCACCACCGCCTCGGCGTAGGGCAGCAGCCCCTCCCGAAACAGCAGGGCCCGGGGCAGTCCCCGGTCCATCTCCGCCTCGCTCAGAGCCACCCGGGCGGTCAAATCCGGAAACTCCACCTTCACGCCCTTGTTGAACTTGCGCTTGAGCAGGGCGGGGGTGATGTTGGGGTCCCGGGCCGCCAAAATGGGGGTGATGCGGCTGCGCTTCATCATCCGCAATGCCCAGTCCACATTTTCCGATGGATTGTATTTCACGGCAAATACCGCCGTGAGCTGTCGGTCCACCGCCAAAAAAATGCCGGTGCGGAGATTCAGTCCCCCGGGGAGCCGCACCTCCATTTTCCGCAAAAAGGACGCCGTGCCCAACAGCACCGATTCCCCTCGGATGGTGCCGGAGAAGCCGCCCTCCTCGTAAAAGCTGAAATCGTCCACCGTCTCATAGGTCCCGCCGTCACTGCGGAGCAGCCCGTCGAACAGCCGCTGTAAGCCGCAGTGGGAGGCCAGGGTCATGGACGCGGCGTAGGACACGGCCCGGGGCAGCTCCTCCCCGAACATTTTCACGCCGTTGAGACTCAGCGTGCCGGGGGGGAACAGGTCCGTGTCCGTCAGGCTCATACACTTTTTCTGACTGATTTTTTCCGCGCCGTACCATCCGCCCACGGCACAGCCGGTTTTGTAAAGGCGTTTTGCCAGCCGGGACCAGGGAAGGGCCCAGCACAGCGGCAGGGCAAAGGTGGCCCCGGCGGAGAGGATGGCGGACCAATTCAGGAGAAAATCCTGTCCCCGCTGCTGACCAAAGGAGCCAAGCCCCGCGAAAATCACAGAGGCCACCAGCACCACCGGCAGCAGGGCCGTCTGCCAGAGGGTGGGCAAATCGTCCGCCATGGCGGCGGTATAAAAGCCGGGCACTGCACCGGCTTGCTTGCAAGCCCCGCTCTCCGTCTCCGTCACCAGATAGGGCGGGTCATCGTCCGTGGCCGCCGCCCGGAACGTGTCGTACATCCCCCGGGCCTCCCGGCTGCCCCCCCACATGGCAAAGGCCATGGCCATGCAGCTCACGGCGGCATAGGGCATGGCGTCACTGCGCTCCGGCAGAAAAATCCGCGCCGCGCAGTCCGCCGCCGTCACCACCAGGGCAATGGAGGCCAGCAAATCGCTGGTACAGCGTTTGCGGGCCGCAGCCTGAACGCCCCGGACAAATACGCCCCGGCCGCAAAGGGCCGTCACGGCTAAAAGCACCAACAGCGTCACGCTCTGGTACAGCGGCTCGCCGGTCCAGAAGGGAATGCTCACGCCGTACCACTCCACCCCCAGCAGGGCCGTCAACACCAGCGCGATGCAGCTCACCGCGGCCACGGGAGCCCTTCGGCGGCGCAACTCATCCCGCCAGTCCGCCGCCGCCTCTGAAAGCGTCTCCTCCGGGCCGATCGGCTCCGGTTCCGGCTCCGGCTCGGGCTCTTGCTGGGGCCGCTGATACAGCTCCTCCGTCTCTGCGAAGTGCCTGCGGGAAAAAAGGCCCCGCCGGGGCTTCACCAGAGTCTCCTGCTCCTCCAGCACCGCGTCCACGGTGTGTTCCACCACCTGCTCCATGGAGATGGGCCGGGGGGCCGGGGGCAGGTCCTCCTCCGGTTGCGCCGGCTCTGCCGCCGGCTCCTGTCGATGTGCCCGCTCCCGGGCAACCGGCGGCGCAACCGGCGGAGTCGGCGCAACCGGTTGAAACGCCGGCTCCGGCCCCGGATTTGCCTCGGCCTCCACCTCGTCTAGCAGCTTGCGCTGGCGGTCCCCGCCGTATTCCGCCAGAATTTCCTCCAGCGAAAAGTCCCCGTCGGCGGCCACATCGGTGCCGTCCACGGGTCCGTATAAACTTTTCTCTTCTTCCGGCGTCATATGCTCTTCCTCACAGTTTGATTTTCAGCGTGTCAGCGGCAATGGTTCCGCCAACGAAATAATTTCCATATTTTTCCTTGTCTCAGTCCATCCGCTGGCGCACAGCCTCGTACAGCAGGACCGCCGCTGCCGCGGAGGCGTTCAGGGAATCCATTTTGCCCTTCATGGGGATACTGACCAGAAAGTCGCAGTTCTCAGCCACCAGGCGGGTCATGCCCTCGCCCTCAGAGCCGATGACAATGGCGGCGGCCCCCTTCAAATCGGCCTGGTACAGCGGCGTGGTGCCGTCTGCCGTGGCGCCGAAAATCCACACGCCCTGGGCCTTCAAATCCTTGAGCAGCGCGGAGATATTGGGCACCCGGGCCACCGGCATATGGGCCACCGCGCCGGCGGAGGTCTTAGCCACAATGGCCGTCAGTCCCGCGCTGCGCCGCTTGGGGATAATCACCCCGTGGGCCCCGGCGCAGGAGGCGGTGCGGATAATGGCCCCCAGATTGTGGGGGTCGGAAATCTCATCGCAAACCACCAGCAGGGGCTTTTCTCCCCGGTCGGCGGCAATCTTTAAAATATCCTCCACCTCGGCGTATTCCCGCACAGCCGCCAGGGCAATCACGCCCTGATGGGCGTGGGTGCGGCTCATGCCGTCCAGCTTGCGCCGGTCGGCCTCCACCACCACAATGCCTGCGGCCCGGGCGGTGGAGGCGATGTGGCCCAGGGTTTTGTCCGTCTCCCCCCGCTGAATGTAGATTTTGTCGATGTTTTCCTCTGCCCGCAGGGCCTCAATGACGGCGTTGCGCCCCTCGATGATGCCGTCGGCCTCCGCCGTCAGATTGTTTTTCTGTTCCTCGTTCATAGCGTCTCCTTTAATTCTGTATCCAATGAAAGTGTGGCAGGAACGCGTTCCCGCCGACTGTCTTCTTCACATATAGGGCGAGTATACCATACAACCGCTCCACAATAAAGCGAAATTCACAGAAATTTCATAGAAAAAACCGTCTCCGTCCTTGTCCCCTCCCGGTTTGTGTGCTATACTTCGTAGTACTTTTCAAGATACCGTCCCGCTTTGGCGGGTCGGCGCTGTGCCCAAAATTCTCAAATTTGTTCATTGTCTATGGCCCGCTCGGCGGGTTTTTTTCCGAAAGGAGTTTCTATCCATGAGTCAAAATGACAAAAAAGATTCAAACAACAAAAGTGGCGGCAACGGCAATTGGCGGGGCATTATCTCGCTGGTATGCTGGGCTTTGCTGCTGACCACCGTCATCAGCTACGCCAGCACCTACATGACCTCCGCCGGGCGGCAGGCCTCCTCCGTGGAGATTTATTACAGCGATTTTCTCGACATGGTGGACGCGAACAAAGTCACGGAGGTCAATTTCGACCCCACTGAAAGCATCCTCATCATCTCCCCCAAGGACGGCTACGTATACACCAACAAGGACGGCGTAACCTACACCAAGGGCAAGGACGGCTTTGCCTACAAGGACAAGGACGGCAAGGCCCAGACCATCGACCTGAAATTTTTCACCGTGGAGCTGCCCAACGAACAGCTGGTGGGCTATCTGCAAGACCACAACGTGAAATTCGGCGAGACGTATGAGCCGCCCATGAGCCCGATTTTGGTGTTCATGATCAACTTCATTCTGCCCTTTGCCCTGATTTTCCTCATGTTCTCTCTGGTCATGCGCTGGATGTCCAAAAAAGGCGGCATGGGCGGAATGGGCGGTATGGGCGGCGTGGGCAAGGCCAACGCCAAGGTCTATATGGAAAAATCCACCGGCATCAGCTTCAAAGATGTGGCCGGACAGGACGAGGCCAAGGAATCTCTGACGGAGATCATCGACTTCCTCCACAACCCTCAAAAATACACGGAAATCGGCGCGAAGCTGCCCAAGGGCGCACTGCTGGTGGGCCCTCCGGGCACCGGCAAAACCCTGCTGGCCAAGGCCGTGGCCGGGGAGGCCAGTGTTCCCTTCTTCTCCATCTCCGGGTCTGACTTTGTGGAGATGTTCGTGGGCGTGGGCGCGTCCCGTGTCCGGGACCTCTTTAAAGAGGCGGCCAAGGTGGCCCCCTGCATCGTGTTTATCGACGAAATTGACACCATCGGCAAATCCCGGGACAACCGCATGGGCGGCAACGACGAGCGGGA
>JAVVPH010000170.1:0-4299 GCA_036655835.1 Oscillibacter sp. | reverse complement strand
TCCATGGTCACCTGGTCGTGAGTCTCGTTGCGGTGCAGCAGGCCCAAATCGTAGTATTCCGTTTTCAAATCCACAAAGGGGAGGATGAGCTGGTCCTTGATCATCTGCCACAGAACCCGGGTCATCTCGTCCCCGTCCATCTCCACCAAGGGGGTGGTCATTTGAATTTTCACCATGTCAATTTCCCTTTCTCGCGTAGAAATTCATGAGACAGCCATCCAAAATAATGGCCTTTTCATCGGCGGTGAGGCCCTTGACATGGAGTAAAATATCCTGTACGGACCCATCCCGGCAGAGAACCTTGGCGGGAATCTCCTCGCTGCCCCCGGCGATGGCGGTGCGGATGCCGGGGATGAACAGGCAGTCCCCCGCCTCGTAGGGGAAGGGGGTGGAGTTTGCCAGAGTGAAGGGCAGAATGCCCCAGTTGATGCAGTTGGAGCGGTAGCGCTTGGTGGCGAACTCGTAGCAGAGATTGGCAAGCCCCCCCAGTACCTTCTGGCAGGAGGCCGCCTGCTCCCGGGCGGAGCCGTCGCCGGGCTTGTTGGCAAACAGGCAGGAGCCGAACTGGGTGCGCGCCGCGTCCGTTTCGCCCACCCGGGACAGAAGCGCCATCAGGGCTTCCGGGGGATTTCCCGCCAGACGGGCCGCCTCAATTTCCGCCGCGGCCTTGGCCCGGGGGACGTATTGGGGGTCCCGGCGGGAGAGGGTGAATTCCGCCAGCCGCAGGGGATTGGAGCGGTAGGAGGAGGTTTCGCCGGAGGGAATCAGCTCGTCGGTGGTGGTCACGTCGTCCCGGAGCACCGCCGCCAGCTCCACCAGCAGATTTTCCGCCAGGGGCTGCACCTTGGGCCAGTCGGTGATGTTGGGACCCATTTTCAGCTCCACGCTGGGGTCCGCCTTGCCAAAGCCGTAGTACAGCCGCTTGGCGTACACGCTCTGGTCAAAATGGTAGTCCCGGTGGACCGGCGTATAGTCAATATCCGTTGCGGCGGTAATCCTTCCGCCATTTCGGGCGGTGGCGGCGATGGACCGCGCGTCCATCAGGCACACGGCGGCAAACTGCCCCTCGCCGGGCTTGCTGCCCTCCCGATTGGGGAAGTTGCGGGTGGTGTGCCGCAGGGAGAGGCCGTTGTTGGCGGGCACGTCTCCCGCGCCGAAGCAGGGTCCGCAGAAGCTGGGCTTGATCACCGCGCCGGTTTCCAGCAGTGCCGCCGTGTCGCCGTTGCGGGTCAGCTCCAGGCTCACCGGCACGCTGGTGGGATACACGTCCAGGGAGAAGGTGTCGTTGCCGCAGCTCTGGCCCCGCAGAATGTCGCTGGCCTCGTCGATGTTGTCAAAGGTGCCGCCGGCGCAGCCGGCAATCACGCCCTGGTCCGCCCAAACGCCGCCGTCTCGGATTTTGTCCGTCAGGCGGGGATGGGTCTTGGGAAAGCGTTTTTGGGCCTCTGCCTCCACGCTCTGCAAAATTTCCTGGGGATTTTCCAGAAACTCATGGATGGTCCAGGCGTTGGAGGGGTGGAAGGGGAGGGCAATCATGGATTCCACCGCGGAGAGGTCAATTTCAATCCATTTGTCGTAATATGCGCCCTCGCCGGGATGGAGGGGGCTAAAATCCTGGGGCCGCCCGTGGAGCTTGTAAAATTCCTCCGTCACCCCGTCTGTCTCCCAAATGGAGGACAGGCAGGTGGTTTCGGTGGTCATCACGTCGATGCCGTTGCGGAAGTCGATGGGGAGGGTGGCGATGCCGGGACCGGCAAATTCCAGCACGCAGTTGTTCACAAAACCGGAGTCAAAGGTGGCCTTCACCAGGGCGATGGCCACGTCGTGGGGGCCGATACCCCCCCGGGGTATTCCGGTGAGGTAAACTAATACCCCCTGGGGGTATGGCGTGTCCCAGGTGTTTTTCAAAAGCTGTTTTGCCAATTCCGGGCCGCCCTCGCCCACCGCCATGGTCCCCAACGCGCCATATCGGGTGTGGGAATCGGAGCCTAAAATCATGGCGCCGCATTTTGCCATCTCCTCCCGGGCGTAGGAGTGAATGACGCTCTGATTGGCGGGAACGTAAATGCCGCCGTATTTTTTGGCGGCGGAGAGTCCAAACACATGGTCGTCCTCGTTGATGGTGCCGCCAACGGCGCAAAGGCTGTTGTGGCAGTTGGTCAGGGCGTATGGAATGGGAAATTCTGTCATTCCAGAGGCCCGGGCCTGTTGAATAATGCCGACATAGGTGATGTCGTGGGACACCATGGCGTCAAAGCGGACCTGTAATTTTTCCGGGTCCCCGGAGGTATTGTGGGATTGCAAAATGCCATAGGCCATGGTTTTGCTCCGGCCCTCCCGGGGGGAGCCGCCGGCGGAGACGGGCACGCCGTCTATTAAAAATACACCTTGGTCGTGGAGAGTAATCATGAAGGGTAACCTCCTGAACAATCATTTGATGGGGACATTGTACCACGAGAATCGGGATTTGAAAAGAAATTTTGCAGGAAAAGAGATGGAGACTTGCAAAAACGAAGAAATGTGAGCAGATCCGTTGACAGGTGCAGACAGGTCCGGCAAGATACATACATATGAATATATGTATCGGGGGGAATCAAACTGCCGACAAGATGTGCGATGGGATTTATTCAGAGATTCCTTAGACACCGCCACCCGGCTGTTTCTGAAAATGGCTGGGAACACACCATGATTCAGAACATTGTGGATGAATTGGGTGACAGGCCTTTGGATGCTTCTGTGAAAAATGCAAAAAGGGAGCAGATAGACCGCAAAAACGGTCTATCTGCCCTCTCAAGCTGTCGATCAACCCTCTTTTGATGTGTTACGATTCAAAGGGGAATACAAAGGGGAGACTTAGGGCATCTCGGACGGCTAGGAAGTCCTTTTGGACGGCGGGCCCCACGGGGACCCCCAAATCCTTCCGCTCCTGCCAGGCGAGGTACTCCTTTTCCCCGGCGGTATAGATGCGCTCTTGCCCCGGGGCCTTTTTGGAGGCCCGCAGCTCCCGGCAGATGTCCCCGGCAATTTTCTTGAAGGATTCCGCTCCGCAGAAGGCCTCCGGGTCGATGGCCAGGAAGAAGTGGCCCAGGGGATAGCCGGTTTTTTCGCCGGTTTCCGTCAGGCCGCTGAGCATTTTCATATAGCTGCCCGCCTGCAGCGCGGCGGAGAGAATTTCCACCACGGCGGCGTAACCGTAGCCCTTATAACCGCCCAATTCCTCGCCAATGCCCCCCAGCGGGGCCAGCGCGGCGGTGCCGTCTACGAGACGCTTTAAAATTTCGTCGCTGTCCGTCAGGGCGTTGCCGTCGTCCCCGATGACCTGACCGGCGGGGGTGTCCTTGCCGGAGCGGGCATAGTATTCAATCCGGCCCCGCTGGACAATGGACGTGGCGCAGTCCAGACAGAAGGGAAAGTCCTCGTCCGTGGGCAGACCGAAGGTGAGGGGGTTGGTGCCCATCATATTCTCCACGCCAAAGGTGGGGGCAATGGAGGGCCGGGCGTTGGTGCCCACCATGCCGATGAGATTTTCCCGGGTGGCCATGGTGGCGTAGTACCCGGCAATGCCGAAATGGGTGGAATTTCGCACGGAAACCATGGCAAGCCCCATTTTTTTGGCCTTTTGGACGCACAGCTCCATGGCCCTGTGGGCCACCACCATGCCCATGCCGTTGTGCCCGTCCAGCACGGCGGTGGTGGGGGTTTCCCGGACAATTTCCACTTCCGTCACGGGGTTTAAAATCCCGCTGTCAATGCGGTCCAGATAAATGGATTTGAAGCGGTTGCTGCCGTGGGACTCAATACCCCGGCGGTCGCTCTCCATCAAAATTTCCGCGCAGAGGGCGGCATCCGCCTCGGGAACCCCCTTGGCCGCAAAGGCGGCTGTCATAAACTCACCGATGAGCTGCCAGGAGAGGTAAGGTCGTGTATCCATCAAAAGCGCCCTCTTTTCCGAAATTTCAATACCTATTACGATACACTCTTTATACACCCTTTTCGGTCAAAGTTCAATCACGCCGCCGGATTTTCCGAAGAATCTAGGCCGAAATTCCCGGGAGCGGTTGACAAAGGAGCGAAGCGGTCGTATTCTGGGAGAGGAGGATTGGAAAATATTAGAAGCTCTTTCCAAACTCACGCCCTTGGACAGCACTTGCCACCGGATTGCCGCGGAGAGCGGCGCTGCCCACGGAAAAAATAAGGAAAAACGGGAGGAAACAGTATGAAAATCAGCAAAAAGAGAATGGCATCTCTGTTCCTTGCACTTGTCCTGACCTTGAGCCTGGCGGCACCCGCATTGGCGGC
>JAVVPH010000169.1:0-4329 GCA_036655835.1 Oscillibacter sp. | reverse complement strand
GTGGGGCCTCATCGGCCCCCTTTCACACTTTCCCCCGATTCTTCTTACAGCGCATGGTAGTTTTTCGACACACTAAAGCGGAGAAGTCGATTTCGACTTCTCCGCTCTCCGTTATCCAATATCCAACATTCAAAAATTTCCGCCCGCCGCCGGCACCGTGCTCAGCGCAGTTTTTTTCGCAGCTTTGCCTTTGCCTCCGGGGACAAAATCCGCCCCGCCAGCCGCACCGGCAGCGGCGGCAGTCGGAAAAATCGCTTCCGCACCGTCTCAAACGGCTCCAGCGCATAGCTGGCAAAAAACGCCGCGCGGTCGGCAGACGGCTCCGTGGGCACCGCCAACTGCGGATTCCCCGCAATGGCCCGCTCCGGCGGAAAGCCCTGCTTGGCCAGGGGCAGCCGGTCAAACAGCAAGCTGCCATGGGCCGTGTTCACCAGCAGCAGCGACACGCCCTTTTCCTGCTGCTCCGCCAACTCGTCCGGCTTTAGGCCCCAAAAATCCCCCAGGGTAAAATCCCCCACCCGGGTCATGGAGGTGTAGGGGCAGTGGTGGCAGGCGGGCCGCAAAAACAGCGCCCGACCAAAGGCCCGGCCATATTCCGTGCGAAACAGCGGCTCGGATTCCACACTGCCGTCGGCGTAGGCGGTGGTAAAGTGGCTGTCCTTCCACCCCGCCGCCTTGTTGCGAAAGCGCACCGCTTGCAGGGCCTTGCCCCGCTGTGCCTCCAAGGACCGGGCCATGTCCTCCCACACGCCGGGGGAGGGCACGCCGTGGCACACCAAATCGCAGGTGGTCAAATTTTCCGGCCGACCGCCCAAATAGCGGTAAAGCCCATCCACTTGACAGGGCGTGCCGGAAAAGAGCACTGCCCGGCTCCCCAGCCATTTTTTCACTTCCCGGTAGGTGTTCTCCAAATCGCTCTGGACGTATTTCGCCCCCCGCAGGTACATCAAATCCTCCTTGCGGAAGCAGGCCACGTGCCGCAGGTGCTGTTTCGCGTCAAAGGCCGCGCCGAATACCACGCCGCCGCCCTCCAAAATATAGGTTGCCAGCACGGAAAATACGCCGCCGGAGGTGGAGTCCTTGCGAATCACCTCGTCCTTGTTCCACGCGGCGAATACCGCCGGCAGCGGCCCCGGCTCCCGGCTGTTCAGCGCGGGACAGATGGCGGTGCAGTGTCCGCAGTGGATGCACGCCTGGCTGTCAAGCCGTGGGTAGAGGAAGCCCTCCCCGTCCCGCGCCATGGAAATCGCGTCCTTGGGACAGCCTGCGGCGCAGGCCCCGCAGCCGGTGCAAACCGTGTGGTCCGCCAGCCTTGGCAGGTCGTTTTTCTCTTCTCTCCCCGCCGCCGCCGTCACCGCCCGGTTCATCAGCGCGTCCTGCAAATAGGTCAGCGAATCCCGCCGGGCCTCCGTCAGCCGCCGCTCCACCGCGTCGTAATCGATGCCGTCCCCCAGGTCCGCCGTGTCGCCCTTGCCGATGATGCGCTCTGTCAGTCCCAGAGTGGTCAGCAGACTAAAGGTCCGGGATTGCTCCGGCGCGGCCATCTCGGCGGGTGCCACCGCCGTGAAAAAGGGCTTGCCGAACTGGGCGGCAAACACCGTTCCGTGGAAGGAGTTGGTGCAGACATAGCTGGCGCCCCGGAACCAGCCCAAAAATTCCGCCGGTCCCGCGTCCAGCACGCATTGGGCCTTGGGATGCACCCTTTGCCGCACGCCGCAAAGCTGAACCACCGGCAGTCCCGTCTCCTCCGCCAAGCGGCGGATATAGGGCTCCAGCGCCCCGGGCTTGCTGATGCAGTAGCAGAGAATATAGCCCCCCGCCGGTCGCGGCGTGTCGGCGGCAATGGCGCTCCAATCCTGGCGGGAAAGTAGCAGCGTGGGGTCCAGCACCACCGGCACCTCCGCCCCCGTCACCTCCCGGACAATGCGCTGGCCCTGCCGCTCCCGGACGGAGAGGTGGGAAAACGCCGCCAAATACTCCCGCAGTTTCCCCTCCATGCTCTCGGGAATGTGGGGGATGCCGAAGGACGGCGCGTAGGCAATTTTTCGTTTGTCGGCAAATGCCCCGAAGAATACCGGGTCAAACTGCCCGTCGGGGAAAATTTTCGGGTTCCAAATCTGGTCACTGCCGGAGAGAATCACATCGTAGTCCGCTCCCGCCTCCCCCATCTCCGAAAATTTCTCATAGTGCCGCGGAGAAATAACCAGACGGGTCCGGGCAAACTCCTCAAACCGCTCCTGCCGGGTTTTCAGCGGCCCGTAGTGCAGTGCCGTGTGGGCGTCTGCCGCGGCGGAGCCCAGACCGGTGGGCTTGCGGAAAAGCGCGTTGTTTTGATTCACGTAGTAGTCCACAATTTCGCAGGCACTGCCCAGACTCTCCACTGCCCGCTCCGTGGCATAGGCCTGCAAAAACGCGCCGTAGTGGTGGATATGATAAAAGGTCACAAGTCCTGTTTTCAAATACGCCCGCTTCCCTTCTCTTATTGCTGATTTAAAATCTCATCCGGGTCCCTGGGGACCAGCAAATCGTCCTCTGCCACCCAGTCGGCCACGTCCACCACGGCAAATTCCGTGTCCGTCCGGCGGATGATCACCTTGGCAAGCCCCGCATTGATCACCAGACGGCGGCACATGGAGCAGGAGGTAGCGTCGGGCAGCAACTCGCCGCTTTGGGCATCCCGGCCCACCAGATAGATGGTCCCGCCCACAATGTCCCGCCGGGCGGCGGAAATAATGGCGTTGGCCTCGGCGTGTACACTGCGGCACAGCTCGTACCGCTCTCCCCGGGGCACCTGCATGGCCTCCCGAGAGCAGTAGCCCATGTCCACGCAGTTGGCCCGGCCCCGGGGTGCGCCGTTGTACCCGGTGGAGAGAATCTCGTCGTTGTTGACGATAATCGCGCCGTAAACCCGCCGCAGGCAGGTGGCTCGCTCCAAAACCGTCTCGGCGATGTCCAGATAATAATTTTCCTTGCTGATGCGCTTCATAGGCGAACCTCCATTGTTCATTGCGCTTGATTGCTTGCGCTTGGTTCCCGCGATTTTTTCGATTTAGTATAGTATATCATGCCACCCCGGCCCTTTGCAATCCCGGACAGTGGGCAAGCCCCGGGCCTATTTGCCTGCACGGACTTGAATCAGCTCCGCCGCAATGGCTACGGCAATTTCCTCCGGCGTTTCCGCGCCGATGGCAAGGCCGATGGGCGCGTGAAGCCGCCCGTATTCCTCCGCCGTAAAGCCCGCCGCCAACAGCCGCTCCCGGCACAGTGCCAGCTTCCGCCGGGACCCGATGCAGCCCAAGTATTTTGCCCCGCTGCGCAGCAGCTGCACCAGCACCTCGTAATCCGCCTGATGCCCCCGGGTCATCACCACCGCGTAGTCATCCGGGGTAACTGAAATTTGTTCCAAAATTTCCGTAAATTCCCCGCAAAGCACCGCTTCCGCCGCCGGAAACAGTGCCGAATCCGCAAATTCTGCCCGGTCATCGTAGACCACCGGACGAAAGCCCACCGCCGCAATCACCGGCACCAGGGCCTGGGACACATGACCGCCGCCGAAAATATAGACCTTCCCGGCCCGCACCACCGGCACGGCAAACCAGCCGTCCCGCAGGACAGCCCGATTTTGCAGCAGTCCCGGCAAGTCCGCCGGCGGCAGCGGCAAATGCCGCGTTCCGTCCCGGTCCGCAAGGCCCATGGCGACCATCTTTTCTCCCTCCAACCGCCGCAGCAGCCAAGTATCCGCGTTTTTTCCGGTGGCCTCCAGCAAGTCCCGCAGTACCGCCAAATCGGCCTCGGACCCGGGGTGGAAGCACTGAAATTGCACCGTCACGTCGCCGCCGCAGACCATGCCCAAACTGGCGGCGTCGCCTTGGTGAAAGTGAAATTCCCGGAGGGCATCGCCGCCGGATGCCAGTAGCTCCGCCGCCAATCGCTGGGCCTCATATTCCACATTTCCCCCGCCGATGGTCCCGGCGATTTCTCCCCCGGGAAACACCGCCAACATGGCCCCGGCCCCTCGGGGCGTAGAGCCGGAGGCGGATAACACGCTGACCAGCTCCACGGCGATTCCGCTGTCCAGGGCGTGGAGCACTTTTTTCAAAAATTCTCGCATTTGCGTCATTTCCTCCTCTTTTTTCCTCTTAAATACGTCGGTCTTTGTCAAGCTTTGACAAAATTCCGCATTTTTTATCAGGCACGTTCTCGGCTAAAGTTCCTCCCGGATCCACCCCCTCCAAGGGGGCTTTCCGGCGGGAAAATTTCCTCCCGCCGCATCCGCGCCCAGTTTTTCTCCGCGCCACGCAGTGCGCAGGGCTGTCAAAAAAGCCTTTT
>JAVVPH010000168.1:0-4396 GCA_036655835.1 Oscillibacter sp. | reverse complement strand
GAGATGATCGGCAACCGCACCCGGGCCAAGGTGGTCAAAAACAAGGTCGCCCCCCCCTTCCGGGAGGCGGAGTTCGATATTATGTACGGCGAGGGCATCTCCCACGAGGGGGAGCTGGTGGATTTGGGCGTGAAGCTGGAGTTGGTGCAAAAATCCGGCTCCTGGTTCTCCATGGGAGAGGTCCGCATCGGCCAGGGCCGGGATTCCGCCAAGAAATATTTGCAGGAAAATAAGGAGGCCGCCGCCACGCTGGAGGCCGAAATCCGCAAAAATTTCGACAAGCTGATGAGCAATCAGTCCAAGATTGCCGCCCGGGCCTCGGGCCGTGCGGTGGACGTGTCCGCCGACGATTTCGACGATGCGAATTGAGCGCGTCGAGCCATCCAAGCATAAAAAGGGCCGGATTCTGGCCTTTTTAGAGGACGGCACCTGCCTGAAAATTACGGAGCAGGAGCTGTTGGATTTCGGCCTTCGGCCCGGGGACACCCTGGACGAGGAGACCCTCGTCCGCCTCCGCGCCTCTGCCGACGGCTCCAACGCCAAGGCTGCCGCCGCCGCGTTGGTGGGCCGCCGGGCCATGTCCCGGGCGGATTTGACCCAAAAACTGCGGGAAAAAGGCGTGTCCGCCGCCGAGGCGGACTACGCCGCCCAGTGGCTGGAGGCCATCGGCGCGCTGAACGACGCGGACTATGCCGCCGCCCTGGTGCGCCACTGCGCCCAGATGGGCTACGGCCCCGCCCGCTGGCGGGATGAGCTGCGCCGCCACGGTGTGGATCGGGAGCTGTGGGACGAGGCCATGGACGCCGCCCCGCCCATGGAGGAGACCATTGACCGCTATCTGGCAAGCCGCCTGCGGAGCCGGGTTTTGGACGAGCGGGAGCGCAAGCGCACCGCCGACGCGCTGGCCCGCCGGGGTTTTTCCTGGGGCGAGGTGAAGTCCGCCCTGGGGCGGTGGACAGAGATGGAAGCAATTGATGAATGAAAGGCAGAATTGATTTGAAGTACCGTATTGCGTTTATTTCCCTTGGTTGCGCGAAAAACCAGGTGAACTGCGAGCAGATGATGGCCCTTTGTCAGGCGGCGGGCCACAGCGTCGCCGCCGACCCCGACGGGGCGGACGTGGCGGTGGTGAACACCTGCGGCTTTTTGGCCTCCGCCAATGAGGAGGCCATTGACAATATTTTGCAGATGGCGGAGCTGAAACGCGCCGGGCGGATTCAGAAAATTCTGGTCACCGGCTGCATGGCCCAGCGCTATCAGGAGGATGTTTTAAACGAGCTGCCCGAGGTGGACGGAATACTGGGCACCGGCAGCTATGGGGAGATTGCGGGAGCCGTGGAGGATGTGATGGCCGGAAAACGGCCCTGCCACTTCGGCAATATCCACACCGCCGCCCAAGGGGGCGATCGGGTGCTCTCCACGCCGCCGTGGTATGCCTACCTCCGCATTGCCGAGGGCTGTGACAACCACTGCGCCTATTGCGTCATTCCCTCCCTCCGGGGAAAATACCGGAGCCGCCCCATGGAGGAGCTGGTGGAGGAGGCCAAGGGCCTGGCGGACAGAGGGGTGCGGGAGCTGATTGTCATCGCCCAGGACATCACCCGCTACGGCACGGACCTCTACGGCGACCACGCCCTGCCCCGGCTGCTGGGGGAGCTGTGCAAGCTGGATTTCCACTGGATTCGCCTCCATTACCTCTATCCCGACGAAATTACCGACGAATTGATTGCCACCATTGCGGGGGAGCCGAAAATTCTCCCCTATATCGACCTGCCCATTCAGCACTGCAACGACGTGATTTTAAAGGCCATGAACCGCCGGGATACCAAGGCGGAGCTGTTGGAGCTGTTCGCAAAGCTGCGGGCCCGCATCCCCGGGTTGGTGCTGCGCACCAGCTTGATTACCGGGCTTCCCTACGAGGATGAGGCCGCCTTTGAGGAGCTGTGCGGGTTTTTGCGGCTGACAAAAATGGAGCGGGCCGGCGTATTTGCCTTTTCCCCGGAGGAGGGCACCAAGGCCGCGCTGATGGACCACGTGTCCTATGAGGAGGCCACCCGCCGGGCGGAGCTGGCGGTGGACGTGCAGTCCGACGTGATGGACGGGTATAACGAGTCCGTTTTGGGCCAGGAGCGGGAGGTTTTGTGCGAGGGCTTTGACCCCCAGGCCCAACTGTTTTTCGGCCGCAGCTACGCCGAGTCCCCGGATGTGGACGGCCGGGTCTATTTTGACGCCGAGAGCCCGGTGGAGCCGGGGACCTTCGTGCGCGTCCGCTTCACCGGCGTGATGGACGGCGAATTGACCGGCGAACAGGTGCAGTGAGCAAGCGCGGTTTTCCAAGCCTCCATACCTGTGGCGGCTTCCCATTTTGTGATTGCGCTGTGGCGCGTGGAGGGATTTTATGAATCTGCCCAATCAATTGACTGTTTTACGTATTTTACTGATTCCCGTCTTTATGGTGGTGCTGTATTGGGGCTTTCCCGGCGCGAATTATGTGGCCCTGGCCATTTTTGTGGCCGCCAGCTTCACGGATTTGCTGGACGGAAAAATTGCCCGTGCCCGGAATCTGGTGACAGATTTCGGCAAATTTGCCGACCCCCTGGCGGATAAAATGTTGGTGACCGCCGCCATGCTCTGGTTTGTGGAAATCCATCAGATGCCCGCCTGGGCACTGCTGATTGTCATTGTGCGGGAATTTGCGGTCAGCGGACTGCGGATGGTGGCCTCTGACAAGGGCCGGGTCATCGCCGCGGGCTGGTCCGGCAAGGTGAAAACCGCCGCCACCATGGGCTGCATCGTGGTGATGTTTTTGCCCATCCCGGCGATTTTGAATACCCTTTGTGTCTGGGTGATTGCCCTGACCACGCTGTATTCCGGCGTGGAGTACTTCGTGAAGAACAAGGACATCATCGCCTCGGTCTGAGGGCGGAAAAAACCGGCGGACGAGGCCCCGGGGGGAGCGGTTGGCCACGGCGCAACGCGCCGTGGCAGCTTGCGTTGCAACCGTCTCGCTTGTAAGGCCCCTGAGAAACGAAAAGAAAGAGCGGCCTGATTTATGAAAATTGTTTTGGTCATCGACCAGTTTGACGACGCCAACAACGGCACCACCATCAGCGCCCGCCGCTTTGCCGACGGCTTGGTGGCCCGGGGCAACCAAGTGCGGGTGATTGCCTGCGGAAAACCGGCGGCCTATAAATATGCCGTCCACCAAATGCGGTTTTTCCCGCTGGTGGAGCATCTCATCACCAGTCAGGGCATGCGCCTGGCGGTGCCCAACCGGCACGTTTTTGAAAAGGCGGCGGCCTGGGCGGATGTGGTGCATTTTATGATGCCCTCGCCTCTGGGCATCACGGGCCTGCGGCACGTGGAAAAGCTGGGCATTCCCCACACGGCGGCCTTCCATTGCCAGCCGGAAAATATCACCTTCACCCTGCACATGGGCAACAGCAAGCGAGTAAACGATTTCGTGTACAACCGCTTCCGGGACAGCTTTTTCAATCGCTTTACCCACATCCACTGCCCCAGCAACATGATTGCGGGCCAGCTCCGGGACCACGGCTATACCGCGCGGCTCCATGTGATTTCCAACGGCATCAGCCCGGAATATCAGTACCGCAAGCTCCCCAAGGAGCCTTGGATGGAGGGGAAATTCAACCTGCTGATGGTGGGGCGTTACGCCGGAGAAAAGCGGCAGGACGTGCTGATCGCGGCCTGCGCCGCCTCCCGCCACGCCGCCCGGCTGCAAGTGATTTTGGCGGGAAAAGGCCCCCTGGAGGGGAAGTACCGCCACATGGGCGAGCAACTCAAAATCCCGGTGGTGATGGAGTTTTACACCCCCCAGCGACTGCGGGAAATTTTGGCCATGTGCGATTTGTACGTCCATACCTCCGACGCGGAAATTGAGGCCATGAGCTGTATGGAGGCCTTTGCCAGCGGCCTTGTGCCGGTGATTGCCGAATCCCCCCGCTCCGCCACGCCCCAGTTTGCCCTGGATGAGCGGAGCCTGTTCCCCGCAGGGGACAGCGCGGCCCTGGCCCGGCAGATTGACTGGTGGATCGAGCACCCTCAGGAGCGCCGGGAGATGGAGCACCGCTACGCCCAGTCCGCAGAGCAGTATGCGCTGGCACGGTCCATTGAGCAGGCGGAGGAGATGTTCCGCACCGCCATTGCCGAGCAGAGCCACAAGGGCTAAGGAATGGGACTTTGTCCCCCCAGGCATCGTGGCAAGGCAGTTGTCTTGCCGGGATGCGGCGGCACAACAGACAAACAAAACGAAAGGACCGGCTGATGCCGGTCCTTTTTTTGCGCCGGGACAGGCCAAACAGGTCCCCTTTGGGGCCTGGTGGCATACACTAAGGCAGCGACAGGAGTGATGAACAATGGCATTTTCCGACCGGGA
>JAVVPH010000167.1:0-4402 GCA_036655835.1 Oscillibacter sp. | reverse complement strand
TCCACGCAGGTGACGAAGCCCGCCACCACCACGATGAACATGGCGATACGGATTTTGTCGGGAATGATTTTACGAATGGCCGCAATGGCGATGTTGGACAGCGTCAGGATAATCAGCACGGACACGCCCATGCCCAGACCGTTGGTAATGGAGGTTGTGATTGCCATGGTGGAGCACATACCCAGCACTTGCACCAGAACGGGGTTATTGGTAATCAGACCTTCTTTTAACTGTTTTCCGAAGTTCATATACAACTCCCCCTTTCTCAGCCGATGGCGGCTACTGCCGCCAAAGCTGCGTTGACCCCGGCGGTGACGCCGCGGGTGGACACGGTTGCGCCGGTGATGGCATCCACATTGGTGCCCACGGTCAGTGCGCCGTCTGCGGCACTCTTGCCCACAAACTGATCCAGCACGCCGTTTTCGTTTTTCATGACCTTGGAGCCGATGCCGGAGGTTTCGGCGTTTTTGATGATGGACACGCCGGTGACGATGCCCTCGGTGTCCACGCCCACCATCATTTGAATGTCGCCCTGAGAGCCGCCGGAGACGACCTTCACAGCGTAGCCCACGCCGGAGCCGCTCATCTGGACCTCATAGACGGAATCCAGTGTACCGCCGCCAAGGGTGGCGGCATCCTGCATGGCGGGGGTCAGCTCCAGCGGATCGGAGAAGGTGCTGGCGGGGTCCGCCACCACGGCCAGCATGGCCGCCTCGGTTTTTTGCTTGTTTGCCTCAGCGATGGGGCCCTTGGTCACACTGTTGACCGCGCCCAGCAGACCTGCGACGATGATGCAGGTGAGCAGCAGCGTGACGGTCAGCTTGATGATGTACTTGGGGTCCATATCAATCTTTTCTTTTGTCTTGGTTTCCTTGCTCATTTCGCAGCCGCCTCCTTTTTCTTCTCGGATTTCACGACGCCAAAACGAGCGGGCTTGGTGTTTTTATCAATCAGAGCAACCAACAGGTTCATAATCATGATGGAATAGCACACGCCCTCGTTGTAGGAGCCAAAGTAACGGATAAACACCGTGAGAAGACCGCAGCCGATGCCGAAGATGAGCTGGCCCTTCTTGGTGATGGGGGAGGTGGCGTAGTCGGTTGCCATGAAGAAGGCACCCAGCATCAAGCCGCCGCCAAAGAGGTTATAGAGCATCCACTCCACCCCGGTGCCCGCCTTGGGGAAGAGGAAGGTGAGGGCTGCCACGGTGGCCAGATACCCCACGGGAATCTGCCAGTTGATGACCTTGCGGACAATCAGGTATGCGCCGCCGAGAATCAGCATCAGGGCGGAAACCTCGCCCAGAGAGCCGCCGACTTTGCCTAGGAACATATCCATCACGGAGTAGGTGTCCTTCAAGTTGGCGAAGGTGGCGGCCAGCGCGTCCCCGCTGCCCTTCATGTAGCTTAGGGGGGTGGCGGCGGTGACGATGTCCACATTGGAGCCGAACATCGCGGCCTTATTGACAGCGGGGTCCACCCAGTGGGTCATGGCGGCGGCGTAGCTGCCCAGCATAAAGGCGCGGGCGGCCAGAGCGGGGTTGATGAAGTTTTTGCCGATGCCGCCGAAGAGCTGCTTGACAATCACCATGGCAAACAAATCGCCGATGATGAGGATGAAATACGGTACGTCAGCCGGGGACACAAAGGCGATGAGCATACCGGAGACCACCGCGGACAAATCGCCCACGGACTGGGGCTTTTTCATGAGCTTGCGATACAGCCACTCCCAGAAAATACAGCCCACCACGGAAACGGCGGTGGCGGTGAGGGCGCGGAGGCCAAACTGCCACACGGCGAAAGCCAGGGCGGGGATCATGGCGATGATCACGTCCAGCATCAGGGAGCGGGTGGTTTCGTTGCCGCGGATGTGGGGAGAAGAAGTCTCAATGAGCTTCAGATTCTTGTAATCATTCATTGCTTATGCCTCCTTCTTCTCAGCCTTGAGGGCCTCGGCGGCAGCCTTTTCGGCGGCCTTTTTGGCACCCAGCTTTTGCTTGCCGGTTTTAAACATATGGACCAGGTGCATCCGGGCGGGGCAGGTGTAGGTGCAGGCACCGCACTCCATGCAGTCCATCACATTGGCGGCTTCCAACTCCTCCAGCATATCCTTGGAGGCGTACTGATACATCATCAAGGGCTCCAGGTGCATGGGGCACACGGCAACGCACTTGCCGCAGCGGATGCACTGGGGATGCTCCACGGTCTGCTCCTCGTTTTCGCAGAACGCCAGCATCGCGCCGGTGCCCTTGCCCACGGGAACGTCTGCCGTGTACTGGGCCATACCCATCATGGGTCCGCCCATAATCAGCTTGTAGGTTTTCTCATCCAGTCCGCCGCAGGCGTCGAACAAATCGGAAACCGGGGTGCCGATGGGGCATTCCAGGTTTTTCGGTTCCTTGACACCGGAGCCGGACACGGTGACCACTTTTTTCACCACGGGCAGTCCCTGGGTGATGGCCCGGAAAATGGCGCAGGTGGTGTTGATGTTGAACACCGCGCAGCCCACCTCGGAGGGCAGGGCACCGGGAGGGACCTGACGGCCGGTGACGGCCTGGCAGAGCTGCTTTTCAGCGCCCTGGGGGTAACGGCAGTGCAGCGCGTCCACCACGGCGGGGGCCTTTTTCTCCGCGATGACCTTGTTGAGCATATCAATGCCGTTTTGCTTGTTCAGCTCCACGCCGATATGTACCTTGTCCACGCCGAACATTTTGGCCAGCAGCGTCACGCCGCCGATGATTTCCTCGGGCCGCTCCAGCATGGTGCGATGGTCACCGGTGATATACGGCTCGCACTCCGCGCCGTTGATAATCACGCTGTCCACCTTGCCGATGCCGCCGGAGATTTTGATGTGGGTGGGGAACGTTGCGCCGCCCATGCCGACAATACCGGCGTTTTTCACCAGCTCCACCATCTGCTCGACGGTGAGACTGTCGGGATTGGCGGGGGCCTGGACTTCCTCGCTCATCTCATCCTGGAAATCGTTTTCGATGACCACGGCCATCATGTCTCCACCCATGGAATAGGGACGGGGCTCTACGGCCTTTACCGTGCCGGAAACGCTGGCGTGGACGGCTGCGGATACAAAGCCGCCGGGTTCGCCGATGCGCTGTCCCACCTTCACATGATCGCCGACTGCCACGTTGGGCTTGCACGGCGCACCGATGTGCTGAGACATGGGAATGACCACCTGTGCCGGCGGTGCCAGCTGCTCGATGGCCTTTTCATTGGTCGCGGACTTCATATCATTGGGATGAATTCCGCCAAAGAAAGCTTGTGCCATTGTCTTCACCTCATTTTTACTCCTGATAGCGGTCACCACATGGGCATAGCCCCACCACGCCGCCGCGGGAGGGGCCGTCTTGTGATGACAATTGCTATCACATACTGGGTCCAATTTTACACCTATATTTAAAAAATGTCCAGTCTGTGAACTGTGTTTTTTGCGGGAAATTGTCCTTTCCTTGGCAAAATCTTGACAACATTCCCGGGCTTATCAACATTTCGGGCCTGTTTTCATCACATACCCCCCTCTCTTGTGTTTTTTTTAGAAGTATGGTACAATTTTTTATTATAGCGGGCGGACAGCTCTGCCCACATCCTGAAAAATAGGAGGCCGTTTCTGATGATGATGGCTGAAATGATTGATCGAAAACAACACAAGGCGGACGCAAAGACCTGTCTGCGCTCCGCCCAGGTTTCCCCCAAGGCCATGATGGCGCTGTACATGGGCCTGGTGTTGGCGCTGAATTTGGTGGATGTGGTTGCCGGGGGCGGCGCGGTGGGCCTGGTGAACCGCAATCCGTTGGGAACCTTTGTCTCCGTGCTGACGGGCCTTTTGGGCCTGGTGCTGGCCACGGGCTTCACCCTGTACTGCATGGCCCTGCGCCGGGGGGAGCGGGCGGAATTTTTGTCCCTGTTTGACGGGTTTTCCTTTGTGGGGAAAATCATCGGGCTGTATCTGGTGGAATATTTCTTCATTTTCCTCTGGTCCATGCTCTTTGCCATTCCCGGCATGATTGCCATTTACCGCTATCGCTTCGCCATTTACAACCTCTGCGAAAACCCGGAGCTGGGGGTGATGGAGGCACTGGACATGAGTAAGCGCCAGAGTCTGGGCTATAAGGGACAGCTGTTTATGCTGGATTTGAGCTACTTTGGCTGGATTCTGCTGGCCTCCCTTCCCGCAGGCTATGAGGGCTACTATCTGGCCCAGAACATGGCCATGCCCATTCCCACCCTGGTGTATATCCTGCTGGTGGGGCTGTGGAGCCTGGCGGTGAGCCTGTTTTACTTCCCCGGGTTCCAGTGTGTTGATTTGAGCTATTACGACGTGGCGGTCCGCACCTCCGGCATCAGCGCCGTCCCCTGTGAAGCGCCGCCCCGGATGGACGACGGCGGCA
>JAVVPH010000166.1:0-4463 GCA_036655835.1 Oscillibacter sp. | reverse complement strand
ACCAGTTTCTGCCGCAGCACTTGCCGCAGCGACAACTTGATTAGGATACCAAAGCTGCCGCCAAATGTCAACACCTTTTTTCAGTTTTACGGAAATACTTTGAAAACAACAGCCGCGCGGCGATTTTCATCCTCCGCGCGGCCGCTTCACATTATAATGTATCCCCTTACAGGGCCTTGACCTCGTCGAAAACCCGCTCAATCTCGGCATCGGGCTTTTTAGTGGCCAGACTGAACAACACAATGCACACACAACTGACGATAAACGCCGGCAGCAGCTCGTAGATGTTCCAAACGCCGCCCATGGGGCGCACGGCATATTTCCAAATGAAAATCATAGCGCCGCCGGAAACCATGCCCGCCAACGCGCCGGCCTTGTTGGTGCGCTTCCAGAACAGGGAGAACAGCATGATGGGGCCAAAGGCCGCGCCGAAGCCCGCCCAGGCAAAGGAGACAATGGCAAACACGGAGCTGTCGGGGTTTCTGGCCAGGAACATACCCAGAATTGCGATGCACACCAGGGTAATCCGTGCCACCAGCACCTGTTTTTTCTCGGTCATTTTCACGTGGAGGCACTCGCCCAACAGGTTTTGGGACATACTGGAGGCCGCCGCCAGCAATTGGGAGTCCGCCGTGGACATGGTGGAGGCCAAAATGCCCGCCAGCACCACGCCGGCCAGCAGGGCCGCCGGAATGCCATAGGTGGAGAGCAGAGCCGCCATCTGCACAATAATCGTCTCGGAGGCGGTGCCCTCCAACACGCCGATGGCGCCGACCTTAGATACGCTGTAACCCACCACGCCGATGAACACAGCCACCGCCATGGAGATAATCACCCACACAGTAGCAACGCGGCGACTGGTTTTCAGCTTGTTTTCATCCTCAATGGCCATGAAGCGCAGGAGAATGTGGGGCATACCGAAATAGCCCAGACCCCAGGCCAGTGTGGAGATCACGGTAAGCACACCGTAGGGATTGGCGCTGTTGTTGGCCACATCGTGGCTGAAGAGCATACTCAAATACCCGGGCAGCGCCTGGGCGTTGGCCATCACCACGTCCAGACCGCCGGCCACGGAGACGCCGAACACCATCATAATCAGCAGTGCGATGCTCATGACGATGCTCTGGATAAAGTCCGTGGTGGAGGCGGCCAAAAAGCCGCCCAGAGTGGTATATGCCACAATGACGAAGCCGCTGACAATCATCGCGCCCAGATAATCAAAGCCCAGCAGACTGCTGAACAGCTTGCCGCAGGCCGCGAAGCCGGAGGCGGTGTAGGGAATGAAGAAAATCAGGATGACCACGGCGGCAATCGCCGTTAAGATGTGCTTGTCGTCGCCGAAGCGCTTGGAGAAAAACTCCGGAATCGTGATGGCGTCCAGCCGGTGGGAATACATCCGAATCCGCTTGGCCACGATGAGCCAGTTGATGTACGTGCCCAGACCCAAACCGATGGCGGTCCAGCCCGCGTCGGCAATACCGGTGAGGTAGGCAACGCCGGGCAGGCCCATCAGCAGCCAACTGCTCATGTCGGAGGCCTCAGCGCTCATGGCGGTGACGAAGGGTCCCAGCTTTCGTCCCCCCAGATAGAAATCGTCGCTGGTTTTGTTCTGGTTGGAACAGCGGATGCCAATGGCGATCACGATGACCAAGTAGACCACGATGGAAATAATCATGCAGATATTTGCGCTTGTAAACATATTCTCTCTCCTTTTGGTTCTCAATAGCGGCTATCATACCACATTCTTAACGAAAACGAAATACAGAACGTCGTATAGAATGTATTCTATACGACGTTACTCATTTGATTGAATTTTCGTTTTATATCAACTGTTTCCCGCCAGACGTTTCCTTGTACCTCTTTTAAGTCTTTTTTTCGGCGCGATAGCTTTCCAAAAACATGGGGGTCACCCGGTCGGTGTAGGCGGTGAGGGAATACTCCCCGGCGCACAGGCACCAATCGTACAGCAGCGCCCGTTCCCACAGGGCATAGGCCTTGACGATCTCGTTGGCGGTGAGGTCCCCCCGCAGCTCGCCCCGCTTCTGCCCCTCGCCGATGGTCTGGCGCAACAGCTTAAAATACAGGCGGCTGCGGTCCAACAGGTGCTTTTCCCCCTTGGCCAGCAGTTGGGTGGACAGCAGGCGGGTCAGCAGCTCCAGCGACACCCGCTCGTCAATCATGGCAAACAGCTCATGGTTGAGATACAGCAGCTTGTCAACGGCGTGCAATCCGTCGTCCATGGTCTGCATCAGCTCTTCGTATTTTTCGTCAAACACGTTGGACAGCGTCCCCAGCAGCGCGTCCTTCCCGTCGAAATAATGATAGAAGGAGCCCTTGGAGGTCTCGGACGTAAAAACGATGTCCTCCACCGTGGTATGCTCGTAGCCCTGCTCATAAAATAGCTTCCAAGCGGCGGCAATGATGCGGCCCTTGGTGTTTCTGAGATTTTTTCTAGCCATGTCGCAGCGCCTCCTTTTTCCGTCTCAGAATAGCATATTTGGTAAAATTCTGCAAATCAAACCGGAGGAGCGCAGGATTTGCATTGTTTTCAGCACATTCTCTCTTGTCTCTGGCAAATGGGTGCGCTATAATAGGGCAAAGAATCAATGGTATGACTTTGAGAGGAGTCCTTGCTTTGCAATTTTGGAAAATGAACGGCGCGGGAAATGATTTCCTGATTTTGAACAATCTGGTGGAGCACCTGTCCCCGGAGGAATTTCCAGACCTTGCCAAGACGCTGTGTGAGCGGCATTTGTCCATCGGGGCCGACGGGCTGATGGTGGTGGACGCCCCCACCATGGGCGGCGACTATAAAATGCTGTTCTTCAACTCCGACGGCAGTGTGGGCGAAATGTGCGGCAACGGCGCGCGGTGCATCTGCCGATACGGCTACGAAATGGGCCTCGCCGGTGAAACCCAGACCGTGGAGACCACGGCGGGCGTGGTCACCGGAAAGCGCATAGACCGGCGGCTCTACAAAATCCGTTTAAACGACCCCAGTATCATTCGATTGGACTCCCCCATTGAGGTGGACGGCGTGCGCTACCCCTGTTCTTATGTGGAGCTGGGCAACCCCGGCCTCCCCCACGCGGTGGTGCCCTATGCCAATCTCCGCCGCGCGGACGAGGGGGAGCTGCGGGAGCTGGGGCGCAAAATGCGTTCCCACCCGGCGTTTCCCAAGGGGGCCAACGTGAATTTTTACGAGCTTGTGGGCGAGGATTTGATTTACGAGCGGACCTTTGAGCGGGGCGTGGAGGACTTCACCTACGCCTGCGGCACCGGCACCGGCTCCGTTGTAACCGTGCTGACCTTGCAGGGCAAGGTTTCCGGTCAGGGCGTCCGGGCGGATATGGCCGGCGGTCAGCTTCTGGTTGACGTGGAGCGCAGCGGCTCTCAAATCACGGATTTGTATCTCACCGGTCCCACCAACATTGTTGCAAAGGGCGAGGTCACCGACGAGGAGCTTCGCCTTGCAAGATAAGCCATTTCCCCGAAATAGAATGTGTGTCACAAATAAATAGGAGGAATTACTTTATTATGGAAAAGAAAACACTCATGCAGAATTACGGTCTGCTGGCCTTCCTGGTGGCCGGTATCGTATTGGGCTGCATCGTCGGTGCCATGTGGCCCGGCGCCACCATGTTCGCCCCCCTGGGCCAGGTGTTCATCAACCTGATGTTCTGCATCGTGGTCCCCATGGTCTTCGCGTCCATCTCCAGTGCGGTTGCCAATATGAAAAGCCGCAAGCGTGCCGGTAAAATCATGGGCACCACCATCGCCACCTTCCTCATCACCGGCGCGATTGCCGCCGCCCTGATGATTGTGCTGATGAAGCTGGTTCCCCCGGTTTTGGCCGCGTGGCCCAATGTGGAAGCCGGCGTGGTGGATGAGCAAAAGAGCATCGCCGACCTGATTGTCGGCTTCTTCACCGCCGAGGACTTTGTGGGTCTGCTGTCCCGTCGGGCCATGCTGCCCCTGATTGTGTTCTCCATGCTCTTTGGCTTCGGTGTCAACCTCAACGGCGGCAGTGAGAGCCTGGTGGGCAAGTTCTTGGAGGACCTGTCCAACTGCATGATGAAGGTCGTCAAGATTGTGACCTACTACGCCCCCATCGCCTTCTTCGGCTTCTTTGCCGACCTGGTCGCCACCTACGGCCCCCAGATTACCGCGGACTACGGCCGTGCGCTGGCGGTTTATTATCCCCTGTGCCTGGTGTACGTGTTCACCGCGTTCCCGCTGTTCGCCTGGTTTGGCGCGGGCAAAGAGGGCGTGCGCACCATGTTTAAGCACATTCTCCGCCCCGCCGTCACGTCGCTGGGCACCTGCTCTTCTGTGGCCACCATCCCCACCAATATGGAAGTGGCCGCCGACACCGGTATTCCCAAGGACGTCAGTGAAATCGTGGTTCCCCTGGGCGCCACCATGCACATGGACGGCTCCTGCTTCTCCTGCGTGCTGAAAAT
>JAVVPH010000165.1:0-4470 GCA_036655835.1 Oscillibacter sp. | reverse complement strand
GCCTGCACCGTGCACCCCACCGCGCCTGCCGGCGCGTCTTTTGTGTCAAAGGGCTGCTTAAACCAGTGTTCCAACACTTGGATGGTATCGTCATCCGCTGCGGAGTTTGATGCCATATCAAAAATGCCGCCCCGCTCCTTGTAGGTGCAGGAAATAATATCCTCTAAGCCAATGCCCTGCTTTTCCAGCGCACGGTGGTAGATTTGCCAAAACCGAATTTTGTGGACGCGGTAGACGTAATCAACATATTGCCCCGCCTGGATGCCGTCCGCCCCCGCCGACGGGTCAACGTAGATACTCTCCACCGGCACGTCCCGCACTCTGATGTTGCCCTCGTAGGGCCCACAGTCCATGTCTGAATCCCAGTAGGCCTTCCAAAAGGCATCGCCCAGCTTTTTCAGCCGCCGTTCGTTGGCGGTGTTCATGTCCTCCAGCCGGTTTTCTTGGCAGATATATTTGACTGTGTACTCCCGCTCTCGGGCTTTTTCATCGTCCTCCGCGCTGTCACGGCCTGTAAATTGAGGCTCCGGCACCACAGGGTCAATCTGGCTCTCCACCATGATAAACGGGTCAGGAATAACCGCCGCGTCCCAGTCGATACCACGCTCCCGCGCGCTCTCACGCCCTTCGTCGGTCGTCTCATGGATAAAGTTGTAATAATCGTTGTGCCGTGTCCACTCGGATTCCTTCACCGTCCGTGCGCCCTTTGCCTCTGCAAAAAGCCACGACGCGGTAGCCTGCCGGCTCTCCGGCGTTGAGTAGTCATATACCCGTTGCTCCGCGTACTGCTCCGGCTTCGGTGTCTTATTTCGCCCGCTCATAATCTAATCTCCTTTGCCCCTGCTTTTTTGAGTTTCTTAATCAGCTTTTCCGGCTGCTGCTCTTTTTTGGTGAGGACGGTCATCCGCTGTTGCTTGCGCCCCTGCAAGGCGATGCCGTAGGCCATCACAAGGTCGTCGTGCTTTCCGCTCTCCGCCTCCGGCCGACCCTTCTCGTTGCGGACAAAGGTTAGCATTTCGCCCAGCGTCTCTCTGTCGCAAATCGTCTCAATGGCCTCACGGGCCATCTCCACAAATTCCGCCACCAGCACCGGCCGCGTCTGGGCGTTGGTCTGAAATCCGTAGGACTTTTTCAGCTTGCCGGTGTAAGTGTCCGGCACCTCTCGGTTGTACAGGTTGGGATAGCCCAGTCGGGAGAGCTCCTGCACCGGGAATGTGGAGAAGTTGGTCTCAATGGCCAGCAGGGCCTTGTTGTAATAAATGCCCAGGCAGTACATCTGTCTTGCGTACACGCCCTCGTCATACTGGTGCTTCAGCCGCGCCACCTGCACGGCGGTGATGTTGTCCAATGCTTGGCCGGTGAAGCTGTCCGACCCCTCACCAGCTGTATCTCCGCCCACTACATAGGGCCGCCCAGGCTCTGGCTTTGTGAAAATCGTAATTTCTCCGTGTTCGTCCGGCTCCCACTGGATATTTGTGATTTTCAGACCGTCGTAATCGTAGGTGAAACGGCCCCGCTCCTGCTCCAAATCCTTTACCTGTTCCCGGCGGCGTACCAGCATCTCTTTGTCAAAGACGCAGTCGCCGGTGGCAATAAAGGCCTCATCCGGGCTTGCGGGGTATTCCTGATGGAATTTGTTGAGATCGCCGCCGCAGTTTACTTTGATGCACCACCGCCGCCACGCCAGCTGTTCCTCGTCCAGTTTGTAGGTCTCCGCCAGCTCCCGCTCCTCCGCCGTAGGTGTAAATCCCCGCTCCGGCGTCCGGCGGTACTCCTCCATCTCCCACCACGCAAAAAACACCGGCATCAGCCCGTCTCGCTCGCCTCTGCCCCAGGCCTCCACCGCGTCATCCCAAAGGTCCTTAAATTCGTCGTAGCCATTTGCCGTGGACTCAATTACTACCATGGTGTCCGTCAAGTCAGGAACGGCCTGCATGATGCCGGAATAGGTCTCCATCTTGTTGCCCGGCCAAAATGCAAATTCCGACATGTGGACGTTTTTCAGCGTGTCCGAGCGGCCTACTCCGTCGCCGCCGGCCGTGGCACACTTGATTCTGCTGTTGAGGCCCGGTGTCCCCTCTGGTGCACGGGTTGGCCTATCAAAATTCAGCTCCTGCCCGTTGGAGGCCTTCAGGGCGGGCCGCAGCGGGCGCGGCAGATTGTTGTAGAACGTTTTTGACATACGGAAAAGGTTTGCGGTAGCGTCCTCCTTGTGGGCCAGTATGAGACTGTCCACGTTTCCCTTCGTCGCGCTTGCCCAAAATATCAGTGCCTCCACCAGCGTGGAGAAGCCCATCTGTCTGGCCTTGAGGATAATCACCCGCACCGGCCTGCCGTCGTCCCTCTGTTTTTTGATGGCGGCATAGAGTTTATTTTGCGGGCCGTTGTAGCGCAGCTTTACGATTTCGCTGGCCTTCGTTCTGATTTTCAAAAGGCCCTCCGTGTAGGAGCGAGCGTTTCGCAGCTTAATCATTAAAATTCCTGCCCTTCCTCCCGCTCGTCCATCTGGGCCAGATATTCCTCCACCGTCATGCCCACGCTTGTCTGTGTAACCTCTTGGCGGTCCACCCACCCGTAGTTGTTTTTGAGATCAAATATAATGCCCTGGACGTGCTTGCCGGAGAGCTCCCCCACCAGATAGGCGGCCTTTTTAAGTCTGGCCGCCTCCACCACCGGCGCAAGCTCTGGTGTCTTGCCGTAGGTGGCCCAGGTATCACGGCTGATGCCCAGCTTCAGACACAAGCCCTCCATGCTGGGCGGCTCAAAGTAGGTGAGAGCTGTTATCGGCGGTCCGTCATTGTTGCGACCTTCCCGGAGTAGTCTCAGTTCAATTTTTGGTGTCCCTTGTGCGTCCACCTCGCCTGTCGGCGTAAGCACCATGACGGGCTTTAGATAGCTGATGCCGTCAAAGTACCCGTCCACAGCCTTTTGTAACGCCGCCCGTGTTTTATAAATGCGTGGTCTGCCGCCCTTTCCCATCAAAATCACCTCAAACAAAAAACAGGGGCCGCCTGACGGCAGCCCCTGAAACGCGAAAAGAGCGCGTCAAGGCCACCATAACGATGGCGCTTGAAGCGCTCTTTGTCGCAGATACTATACCAAACTTTTTGCAAAATGCAAGCTTTATTTTTCCGGCTGACCGTTTGCGATATTCTTACACCCGCATTTTGGGCACAAAACAGCCACCCGCCCGGCAGTCTGTATGGTCTGCCGTCGGTGTTTATTCTCAAAAATTCCGTTGGATAGCGTTCCCAGCAAACGCCCACAGCCCTTGCATCTCACCTCTTTCATCGTCCGGCACCTTCTCCCGGCGGCGCACCACTACTATTTTTATCGCACGCGCCCGCCGGCGCACACGCGCCCACCTTGCCGTGTCGGGAAACCCCCTGGTCTAAATCTTCCGCTCCCGAGGCGCGTCCCTGCTTCACAAATCGTATGTACTGCGGCCTGCCCGGCTGCCACTCGTTACAGTCCACCAGCTTGCCGCCCCTGTCCGGCTTCAGCACCTCTCCCGGCTTCGCCCACCGCTCGTTCACCAGCGGCTTTTTGAGATTCCGTGAGCAAGTGTATTTCTTCGCGTCCGGTCTCCGCCGCACTTGGCGCATGAGGTACACGGCCAGCGGCGTGTAGTCGTCCTGTTGTTTGAGCGTCTGGTAGTCCACCGTGCCCAGCGTCCAGCACTTGGCGGCCTCCTCAAAGCTGATGCGGGGCGCAATGAGGTGATGATGTGGCCGCACCGGCTCTCCCGTCTTGCCGTCCATGTCCGTGGTGATGAGGATGTATCTAAAATTCTGTACGCCCTTTTTCTTCAGCAGCCATGCCACCCGGCGCATATAATTCTGCCCCTCCCGCTCTGCGGCCTCGATGAGCGCGTCCTCCATGCTCTGTTCCGCCCCCCTGTGCTCCTCCGCCCAGGCCGTCAGCCGTGCATAGCCCTCATCGTCATATTTTGGGGTTGTCCACAAATCGCCAAAAGAAAAATTACAGTTGATGGCCCTGCCCAGCCTTCTGGCGCAGCTGTTCTCGTTCCCCTCCTGCTTTTCTGCCGTGGTTGCGCCCTTCCGCTTGTTTCTCCTCGGCTTTACATTGGGATCCACATAAACCGTGGACTCCTCCACCACATTGCCCGACCGCCGCCGTATCACCATACACTTCACCCCTCTCTCCACCGTAACGCGCCCCCTTTCTCTCTCTCTTATCAATGTGGTTCTAGACTTAGGTCCGTAAGGTCCCCCAAAAATACGCGCGACTCTATATATAAGGTAGTGATTCCATTTTGGCCCCTCTGCGCCGCCCCGGACCCCGTCCGACCCAGCGCACAAACTCAAAATTATATATTTATCTTTTATCTCTAATTTTCTATTGACTTTATTGTTGTCATGTGCTATAATTAAGACAGTTAAAAGAGCATCACAAAAAAATATTTGGAGGTAACATTATGAGCAAACTATACGAGCAGATTCAACCCGG
>JAVVPH010000164.1:0-4500 GCA_036655835.1 Oscillibacter sp. | reverse complement strand
CGCCTCGGCTATTTTTTACGCCGCTTTAACAGAAATTCTGCTATACTGTATAGACTGGTAACTATGGCGGCCCATTTTCCGCCTGTAAGGAGGTCTCCGCATTGCCATCATCCAAAAAAGCAACCCCGCTGTTTCCCTTCTGCTGGAAGGATTTACTGGTGACCATGGGCATTGTGTTCTGCGCGGTGGAGCTGTGTATCCTCCTGCGCATGGCGGACAGCAGCGACGGCTTCGCCTCTCCCATTTTCGTGCTGGCCGTATTGCTGGTGTCCCGCCTGACCACGGGGTATCTCTTCGGCCTCATCGCCGCCCTGCTGGGGGTCATCGGGGTCAATTTCATTTTCACCTACCCCTATTGGGCCTTTAACTTCACCCTCTCCGGCTATCCCCTGACCTTTCTGACCTTTCTCCTGGTGTCCATCATCACCAGCGCCATGACCTCTCAAATCAAGCAGCAGGAGCACCTGCGGCTGGAAAACGTGAAGGAAAAAATGCGGGCCAATCTTCTGCGCTCCGTCTCCCACGATATCCGCACGCCGCTGACCTCCATCGTCGGCTCCACCTCTGCCATTTTGGATAACCCCGGCCTGTCGGAAGTGGAAAAGCGGGGTCTTTTGGAGGATGCCCGGGACGAGGCCCAGTGGCTCATCCGGGTGGTGGAAAATCTGCTGTCCGTCACCCGCATCGGCAACAATCAGGCGCAAATCTCCAAGGAGCTGGAAGCCGCCGAGGAAGTGATGAGCAGCGCGGTCCAAAAATTCCGCAAGCGCTTTCCCCAGATTTTTGTGGAGGTCGCCGCGCCGGACGATTTGCTTTTGGTCCCCATGGACCCCATCCTCATTGAGCAGGTCCTCTCCAATCTGCTGGAAAACGCCGTGCTCCACGGAGAAACCACCACAAAAATCCGCTTGTACGCCCAGTTAAACGGCCGCTTTGCCCGTTTTTTTGTGCAGGACAACGGCTTGGGCATCGCCCCCAAGGACCTGCCCACCCTGTTTGACGGCTCTTTGCATCACAACGAAACCCCCACCGGCGACGGAAAGCGGAACATGGGTCTGGGTCTTGCCGTGTGTATGGCGGTGGTCCACGCCCACGGCGGCACCATGGAGGCCTATAATAGTCCCGAGGGCGGCGCGGTATTTTCCTTTCGCCTGCCCTTGGCTGAGGAGGAAGCAACATGAATATTCGAGATAAGGTCCTCATTGTAGAGGACGAAAAAAGCATCGCCCATTTCATCTCCACCATTCTCAATTCCAATGGCTACGAGGCGCTGTTGGCCCGCTCCGGGGCAGAGGCCCAATCCATCATCTCCTCCCACTGCCCGGACCTCATTATTTTGGATTTGGGTCTGCCGGACATGGACGGGCTGGATATTTTGCGGGACCTGCGCACTTGGTCCAGTCTGCCGGTGGTGGTGGTCTCCGCCCGCTCCCACGAGCGGGACAAGGTGGACGCGCTGGATTTGGGCGCGGACGATTATTTGACCAAGCCCTTCGGAACAGACGAGCTGCTGGCCCGGGTCCGCGCCGCCATCCGCCACACCCGCACCGCCTCCGGCAACGACGAGCTGGCCCAGCGCGGCACCTATACCGTGGGGGACCTGACCGTGGACTACAATAAGCACCAGGTTTTAATCGCCGGCGAGAACGTCCACCTGACCCTCAGTGAATTTCGCATTGTGGCCCTCCTGGGGAAATACGCCGGCAAGGTGCTGACCTACGACTACCTCATCAAAGAGCTGTGGGGTCCCCGGGCCGGGGCGGACAACCAGATTCTCCGGGTGAATATGGCCAATATCCGCCGAAAAATCGAAAAAAATCCCGCCGAACCCCAATACATATTTACCGAGGTCGGCGTGGGCTATCGCATGGCCGAAAGCGAATAAATTCCGAAGCCTCAAAAAACAGCCGCCCTGCCGGGGCGGCTGTTTTTCCATATATTTCCAGTCTTAACAGAAGCTTTACGGTTCCCCCAGGGTGTGTTAACGAGGTCTGAACTGCTTTGCCTTTTACCTTAACGCCCATTTCCGCCTCGGTGTGTTATTATTATCACAGCCACCAAACGAGAGCCCTTACGGGCAAAGAAAAAAGGAGTGTGTGTGTTTCTATGGCAACTTTCCTGATTGGCCTTGTCATTCTCGTTGTCGGCGCCATCATTTATGGTCGCTTCTGCGAGAAAATTTTCGGGCCGGACGACCGGGCGACTCCGGCCACCACCAAAGAGGACGGCGTAGACTACGTCCCCATGAAGCAATGGAAAAACAGTCTGATTAACCTGCTGAATATCGCAGGCACCGGCCCCATCATCGGGCCGATTCAGGGCATTTTGTTCGGGCCCATCGCCTTTATCACCATCCCCATCGGCAATATCATCGGCGGCGCGATGCACGACTACTTCTGCGGCATGATCTGCCTGCGTGACGGCGGTTCTCAAATGCCCGACATGATTCGCAAGTACACCAATAAGGGTGTCTTCTGGGTCTACGAGGTGTTCTGCTGCCTGCTTTTGCTGTTGGTGGGCGCCGTGTTTATTTACACCCCCGGCGACATCGCCGCCACCCAGATTTTCGGGTTTGACGGCGCCGCCACCTCCGTTTCCACCTGGGTGATCTACGGTGTGATTTTCGCCTATTATCTGGCTGCCACCGTGTTCCCCATTGACAAGCTCATCGGCAAAATCTATCCCGTGTTCGGCGCGATCCTGCTGTTCTCCGCCGTGGGCGTGTTCGTCGGCCTGTTTGTCAAGGGCTATCCCCTGCTGAACCTGTGGGACAATTGGAACGGCGGCCTCATCGCTTACGGCGATTATTTCGGCGGCAACCATTTCTTCCCCATCTTCTTCATCACCGTGGCCTGCGGCATTCTCTCCGGCTTCCATTCCACCCAAACCGCCATTATTTCCCGTACCATGAAGAGTGAAAAAGAGGGCCGCAATACCTTCTTTAACATGATGGTTCTGGAAGGCTTCATCGCCATGGTGTGGGCTGCCGGTGCCATGGGCGTGTACAACTTGGGCCTCCAAGCGGCTGACCCCTCTCTGGCCACCCAGACCATCGGTATCATCGCCAAGGACGTTCTGGGCCCCATCGGCGGCGTCATTGCTCTGCTGGGCGTCATCGTCCTCCCCATCACCTCCGGCGACACCGCTCTGCGCAGCCTGCGGCTGACCATTGCGGATACCCTGCACATCGACCAAAGCTCCAACGCCAAGCGTCTGGGCCTGTCCAGTGTCATCTTCGCCCTGGTGGCTGTGATTCTGGTCTTCTCCAAGAGCAATCCCAGCGGCTTCTCCACTCTGTGGCGTTACTTTGCCTGGTCCAACCAGACCTTGGCGCTGTTTGCGTTCACCGCCATCACCGTGTGGATGTTTGAGAATAAAAAGGGCAAGTGGAGCTGGGTTCCCCTGATTCCCGGTACGTTCTACGCGTTTGTCACCTTCACCTATATTCTCAACGCCAAAATCGGCTTCCATATTCCCTGGAACATCGCTTACATCATGGGCACCTGCGGTGCCGCTGTCTATCTGGGCATCCTGCTCTGGTACGGCAAAAAGCGCGGCGGGAAGGTTCTCGCCCCTCGCAAATAATTTGCTCTCCTTTCGAGCCTGTCGCGGACGTAGCATCCGCGGCAGGCTCTCTCTCTTTCCTTTTTGCGCTTTCCTTTTTGCGCTTCACTCTTCATTTTTCACTCAAAATAATCACCAGTCCCGCCACAATTCCCGCCACTGCCGCCAGCGGCGGCAGCCTGGACTGCCACAGTTTCGTGGCCTCCGGCAGCAGCTCCGCAAACACCACATACAGCATCGCGCCGGAGGCCCCGCTGAGGGCCAGTGCCAGCGCCGTCGGCCCCAGGGTGCCCAGATAATATCCCCCCACCGCCCCCAAAACCGTCGGCGCGCCGGTGGCGGCGGTGATGCAGGCCGCTCTGGACCGCTTCATTCCCCCCGCCAATAGCGGCACCGCCACCGCCATTCCCTCCGGGATGTTGTGCAGGGCGATCACCCCGGCCATCACCACCCCGCTCCGGGGCAGTGCCTCCCCCGCCGCCGCAAAGGACGCGCCGATGACCATGCCCTCGGGCACATTGTGCAGCGCAATGGCCGCCGCAATCACCAGACCCGCCAAAACCAGCCCGCCCTGTCCCGGTCTGCTGTGCCGGTCCGCCCAGGCGTTGAGCCGGTCAATCCCCCCGTACCCCGCCAGAATCCCCCCCGCCACCAGCCACAGCGGCGTCCGCCCCCCGCCCGCCTCCGGGAAAACCGCCTGGACCACCAGATCGAAGCAAACCACGCCCGTCATAATGCCGGCGGCAAAGCTGAGCAGTAAGCTCACCATTCGTTCCGATGTGCGGCCCAGCACACAGGAAACCACGCCCCCCAGTCCCGTTCCGCCGATGCCCGCCACGGCGGTCATGCCGATGACCTGCCCCAAAAGTCCCATGTGCGTCCCTCTTTCTCCCTAAAAAAATAAGCGGGGAGTTTACCAACTCCCCGCTTCAGCTT
>JAVVPH010000163.1:0-4513 GCA_036655835.1 Oscillibacter sp. | reverse complement strand
CCCTCTCCCCCTGGGACAAGGAAACCGTGCTGAACTCCGTGAAAAAGACCCATCGCCTCTGCGTTGTCCACGAGGCCGTGAAGCAAAGCGGCTTCGGCGCGGAGATCTCCGCCACCGTGGCCGAGGAAGCCATGGAATATCTGGACGCACCCATCCTGCGTTTTGGCGCTCCGTTCTGCCCCATCCCCTTCGCTCCCACGCTGGAGAAGAAGGTTCGCATCTTCCCGGAGGATTTGGCCAACGGCATCAAGGGCATGTTTTAATGCCTGTTGAAAAGGAGATTTTCAAAGATGGCAACTGAAGTGTTGATGCCGAAAATGGGTCTAACCATGACCGAAGGCACCATTGAAGAGTGGAAGAAAAAGGAAGGCGATACCGTGAAAAAAGGGGACGTTCTGTTCTCTGTGGCCACGGATAAGCTGACCAACGATGTAGAATGCGACACCGACGGCACCCTGCTGAAAATTCTGTACGGCGAGGGCGAGACGGTGGAGTGCAAAAAGACCCTGGCTTGGATTGGCCAGCCCGGGGAGGCCGTTCCCACTGACGCCGCCGCCCCCGCGGCAAGCCCCGCAGCAGCAGTCGCCGTAGCCCCTGTGGCAGCAGCGGTTGCCGCAACCCCGGCAGCGGCCCGCGCCGCCGGAACCTATGTTTTTGCAAGCCCCTATGCCAAGAAATTGGCCAAGGACAAGGGCTATGACCTTGCCGCCATCCCCGGCACAGGACCCAATGGCCGGATTGTGGCAAGGGATGTGGAGAACTTCACCAGCGGGCCCAAGACCTCGCCTCTGGCGGCAAAAATGGCCTTGGAGCTGGGTGTGGACGTCTCCACCCTGGACGTGAACGGCCGGGTGATGAGCGCAGATGTGCTGACAGCCGCCAACGCGGGTGCCTCCCCTGCCGCCGCTGTTGCCTGCGGCGACAACGATTTGCCCCCCGTGAAGGTCAGTCCTCTGCGCCGGAGCATCGCCGCCAATATGGCCGCCTCCTGGACCACCTCTCCCCGGGTCACCTTCACCCATCCCGTGGACGCCACGGCCATGAAGGACCTGCGGAGCAAGCTCAAGGACGGCTTGAAGGAACAGGGCATCAAGCTGACCTATAACCACATTTTGATGAAGGTGGTGGCGAAAGCCCTCACCGAATTCCCGGATGTGAACGCCAGCTTTGCCGGCAATCTGCTCACCCGCCACCCCCATGTGAATATGGGCTTGGCGGTGTCCAAGGGCGACGGACTGATTGTCCCCAATGTGAAGCACGCTGAGGAAAAATCTCTGGCTCAGATTGCCCGGGAGACGGAGGCCCTCATTGAGGCCACCCGTTCCGGCAAAATTGCCATGGAGGACATGACCGGCGGCACCTTTACCATCTCCTCCCTGGGGCCCTACGGCGTCACCAATTTCTCCCCCATTATCAATCAGCCGGAGTTGGCAATTTTGGGTGTGTGCGATATGGTGGAAACGCCGGTGGTCCGCAACGGCGAGATTGTCATTCGCACGATGATGAATCTGTGCCTCACCGCAGACCACCGCGTGATTGACGGCGTGATGGCCTCCAAGTTCCTCAAACGCATTGTGGAGCTGCTGGAAAATCCGTATATGTTGCTCGTATAAAAGAGGGATCTGCGCCCCCCTGAACAGAAGAGACGTGGACCTGGCTGATGCCGGGTCCACATTCTCCGTGCAAAGAAAGAAGGAAATATCATGGCAACTGCAGTATTGATGCCGAAAATGGGCCTGACCATGACCGAGGGCACCATTGAGGAATGGAAGAAAAAAGAGGGCGACAGCGTTCAAAAGGGCGAGGCGCTTTTCTCTGTGGCCACGGATAAACTGACCAATGATGTGGAGTGCGATACCGACGGCACCCTGCTGAAAATTCTGTACGCCGAGGGCGAGACGGTGGAGTGCAAAAAGACACTGGCCTGGATTGGCCAGCCCGGGGAGGCCGTTCCCGCCGCCGCGGAAAGTCCCACAGCGGCTCCCGCCGCGAGCCCCGAGGCAAGCCCTGCCGCCAGTGCAGCCCCCACTGCCCCCGCCGCAGCCGGTCCCAAAACCGTGCTGGTGATTGGCGGCGGCCCCGGCGGCTATGTGGCCGCCATTCGTGCCGCCCAACTGGGCGCCAGCGTGACGCTGGTAGAAAAGCAGTATTTGGGCGGAACCTGCCTGAATGTCGGCTGCATTCCCACCAAGTGCCTGCTGCACTCCGCCGAGCTGGTGGAGCAGATTAAAAACCAGGGCGCGGATATCGGTGTAAAAGTCTCCGGCGTGGAAGTGGACTTTCCCCAGGTGATTGCCCACAAAAATGCCATTTCTAAAAAGCTGACCTCCGGCGTGGCGGGCCTGTTGAAAATGAACAAGGTCACCAAGCTGGACGGCACCGCCGCCTTCACCGCTCCGGGCAAGGTGGAACTCACCCACGCCGACGGAACGAAGACAGCCCTTGCCGCCGACGCTGTGATTTTGGCCACCGGCAGCATCAACGCCGCGCCTCCCATCCCCGGTCTTAAGGAAAACCCCAACTGCATCGACTCCACCGGCGCATTGAGCTTGGAGCAGCTGCCCAAGAGCATGGTGGTCATCGGCGGCGGTGTCATCGGCCTGGAGCTGGCCTGCGCCTATGCGGCCTTCGGCACGAAGATCACCGTGGTAGAAGCCATGGACCATATGCTGCCCATGCTGGACGGGGACTTGACCGAAATCGGCGTGAATCACATGAAGAAAATGGGCATGGACTTCCATCTGGAATGCCCGGTGCAGTCTGTGGAGCCCAGTGCTCTGGGCGCGAAGGTCGTCTGCAAAAACAAAGCCGGCGAAATTGTCAGCTTTGAAGCGGAAAAGGTGCTGGTGGCCATCGGCCGCAAGGCCAACACCGCGGCGCTGAATCTGGAGGCCGGCGGGCTGAACAATGACCGGGGCCGGATTTTGGTCAACGACAAAATGGAGACCAATGTCCCCGGCGTGTATGCCATCGGCGACTGCGTATTTGGCAGAGCCCAACTGGCCCACACTGCCTCCGCCATGGGCGAGGTGGCGGCCGAAAACATCATGGGCCAGAGTGCCCTGTACGACGAATCCACCAATCCCACCTGCGTGTACATTGAGCCCGAAGCGGCCTGCGTGGGCATGACGGAGGAGCAGTGCAAGGCCAAGGGCATCGACTATAAGGTCGGCAAATTCCCCATGGCCGCCAACGGCAAGGCCCTCATCCTCAATGGCGGAGAGGGTCTGGTCAAGATTATTGCCGGAGCAAAATACGGGGAAGTCCTGGGAATGCACATCATCGGGCCGCGGGCCACGGATTTGATTGCCGAGGGTGCGCTGGCCATCCGCTTGGAGGCCACCATGGACGAGCTGATTTCTACCATTCACTCCCACCCCACGGTCACGGAATCCTTGCGGGAAGCGGCTCTGAACGTGGAAAAACGCGCCATCCATACCAAAAACTAAGGCATTTTCCATTACTGCCGGCGGTGTCTGACTGGAATAGTCAGCACCGCCGGTTTTTGTGTTCACTTGCTTTCACGTCCTATGCTTGTCCATATGGGGAAGGGCAGGGGAGTGCCAATTACGCGCCAAGCTCCGCTGGAATGGGAAAGGATCTGTCTTGACTTCACCTTTGTGGATTGCTATACTAAATATACGATTTTTCGTATAGAATACATCTTCAAAAGGGGGGCGAAAGCGTGGACTATATTTCCGTGAAAGAAGCCGCAGAGCGCTGGAACGTCTCCGACCGCCGCGTGCATCAATACTGCAAGGATGAGCGCATCCCCGGCCTGCTGCGCTTTGGGCGCGCGTGGATGATTCCGGCGGCGGCAGAGAAGCCCGCCGATCCCCGCTGCGGGAAAAAGATGGGCGGTGACGGCAATGGCGCAAGATGAACAACTGTACCAAAACTATTTGGACGGGGACGAGGACGGCCTGCGGGAGCTGATGGACCGATACGGCAACAGCCTGACGCTGTACATCAGCGGCATCATCCACGATTTCCACGATGCGGAGGATTTGATGCTGGAGGCGTTTTCGCGGATGCTGGCAAAGGAGCCACGGCTTTGTGAGCATGGCTTTAAGGCATACTTATTTAAGACCGGGCGCAACTTGGCACTGCGCTATGCGGCGAAAAACCGTCTGCGCACCCAGTTTGGCTTTGAGGAGTTGGACCAGGAACCGGAGAGCAGGCCGCTGGTGGAGGATGTCATCCGGCGAAGGGAGCTTGCCGATGTTTTGGGCCGTTCCATGGAGCGGCTCAACCCCGAGTATCGGGAGGCGCTGTATCTGCTCTATTTTGCGGAAATGAGCCGTACCGAGGCGGCGCGAATTATGAAAAAAACCGAAAAGCAGATGGACAACCTTGCCTATCGCGGCAAGCAGGCCTTGCGTCAGATTTTGGAAAAGGAGGGCATTACGGATGCGCAGTACCGATGAGCGAATGGCCGCTGTGGGGCGGAGAACCAGAGAATTGAAGCAGCGGAAAAAACTGCGGCGCAGCAGCATTGCCGGCCTTTCCGCTG
>JAVVPH010000162.1:0-4546 GCA_036655835.1 Oscillibacter sp. | reverse complement strand
GAATTAGTCGGTCACGTAGGGCAGCAGGGCAATCTGGCGAGCGCGCTTGATGCACTCGGTCAGCTCACGCTGATGCATGGCACAGGTGCCGGTGGTGCGACGGGGCAGAATTTTCGCCCGCTCAGAGAGAAAACGACGCAGCTTGGCGGCGTCCTTATAATCAATGGTCTCATTCCGGTCCGCGCAGAACTGGCAAACCTTACGGCGCTTGCCGCGCATCGGGCGGGCAGATCTGGAATCGCGAGAATCGCGAGAATCACGATCAAATGGCATGATAGGTTCCTCCTTTATCAAAGTGGCGCTTGCGCGCATTTAGAACGGCAGCTCGCCGTCCTCCTCGCCGATTTCGGCGAAGTCAGAATGGCCGCCGACAGGGGGGGCGCTGTGTCCGCCGCCTGTGGGGGCGCTGTAACCAGCGGAGGGACCGGACTCGCCGGCGCCGTCCCGCTTTGAATCACCGAAATAGACGTTGTCGGCGACGACCTCCGCGCTTCTGCGCTTGCCGCCCTCCTTGTCCGTCCAATCGCGGAGCTGCAGCCGCCCCTCCACAATGGCCATGCGGCCCTTGGTGAAGTACTTGCTGACAAATTCCGCGGTGCTGCGCCAAGCCACCACATCGATAAAATCGGTTTCCTTTTCGCCGCTCTGGGACTTGAAATCCCGGTCTACCGCGACGGAGAAGGACGTGACGGCAGTGCCGCTCTGGGTGCGGCGCAGCTCGGGGTCCCGGGTCAAACGACCCATAATGATAATTTTGTTGAGCATTGCAAACTCTCCTTATTCGCCCTTACAGACGATCAGGGAACGCATGATTCCTTCGGTAATACCGAAGACACGGTCCAGCTCCTTGGGGAACGAGGGTTCGCTGGTGAAGCTCATGAGCACGTAGTAGCCATCGTTTTTGAAGTTGATGGGATACGCCAGCTTGCGGTTGCCCCACTCCTCCACTTCCACGATGGAACTGTTTTGCTCGGCCAGGGTTTTGAACTTCGCTACCAGAGCAGCGATGCCCTCTTCACCCTGTGCAGGGTCGATGATGAAAACGACCTCATAATTGGCAGATAGTTTTGCCATTCTTTGCACCTCCTTTTGGACAAATGGCCCTCATTCTGAGATGAGGGCAAGGATTTGCTCGCAAACTGCAAGCCATATTATTATACAGGAAGGGACAGCTTTGTCAAGAATTATTTCACTTTTCTCCGTTTTTTAGGGAAACCTTGTGCCTTTCCCCGCAAAGCCGTACCGCATTTGGTGGTTTTCCCCTCCATTTCGCAAAAAAGGACCGCCGCAGCAGTCCTTTTTTCAGTCCGTCCTGTCAATCCTTGATATATTCCCGGACCCGATAGGTCGCGCCGATTTCGTCCTCGCAAATTTTGCGGCAGGCCTCAATCTCCTCCGCCGGGATGGTGTCCACCACGGTCATCATCACCTCCGGGACATACCGGCGAATCTCCCTGGCAAAGTCCTTCATGGCCTGGTAGGCATTGGAAAATTCCGGGTGGCAGAGGGCGTCGTACTTCTCCGCCGTGTCGGTGTTCAGCGAGATGCTCACCTTGTCAAAGCGACCGGCAAAGTCCGGGCAGATATCCCGCCCGTGGATGAGACTGCCGGTGCCGTTGGTGTCCATCCGGGTGAAGATTTTTTGACCCCGGGCCTTCAATTGGTCAATCACCCAGCAGATGTCGTCGATGCGATAGCTGGGCTCGCCAAAGCCGCAAAACACCAACTGGCCGTATTGGCTCAGGTCGCGGCCCTGGATGGAGGCCAAAATTTCCTCCCGGGTCGGCTCCCGCTCCAGCCACAGATTGTCGGTGTAAATGCTGCCGTTTTGCCCATTGTGCCGCAGACAGAAATTGCAGGCAAAATCGCAGCGGTTGGTGGTGTTGACGTAGAGATTGCCGCCGTATTCATAGGTGATGGTCATTGCTTTTTCCATGCTTTACTCCAATCCAAACAGGCGTTTGCCGTTTTCCAAGGTGATTTGTTCCATTTCCAGGGGAGAAATCCCCTTCCACTCCGCCAGCTTTTCCACCAGGTAGGGCAGATTCCGGGAGTCGTTCCGCTTGCCCCGGTGGGGGACGGGGGTGAGATAGGGGGCATCCGTCTCGATGACCATGCGGTCCAAGGGGGTCATCGCCACTATCTCCGGGGCACGGCGGGCGTTTCGATAGGTAATCGGGCCGTCAAAGCCCAGATACCAGCCCCCCTTCACCAGCTCCGCCGCCATTTCGGGACTGCCCGAATAGCAGTGGAACACGCCGCAGACCTTGGGAAATTCCTTTACAATGGTCAAAACGTCCCCATGGGCCTCCCGGTCGTGGACAATCACCGGCAGATGGAGATCCTCCGCCAGGGCCAGCTGCCGGCGAAACACGGCCTGTTGGACCTCTTTGGGCGGGTTTTCCGGCCAGTAGTAATCCAGGCCGATTTCCCCCACAGCCACCACCTTTTTTTCTCCGCACAGCTCTCTTAGGGCGGCAAACTCCGCCTCGCCGATTTCGCCGCAGTCCTCCGGGTGGATGCCCACGGCGGCATATATATGGGGAAACCGGGCCGCCAAACGGACTGCGTCCCGGGAGCTTTTCAGGTCACAGCCGGGGTTGACCACCAGTCCGACTCCGGCGGCGGGCAGCGCGGAGAGCAGGACCTCCCGGTCCCCGTCAAACGCCTCCGCATCATAATGGGCATGGGTATCGAACAGCACGGGCCTCGCCGCCTTTCGTCAAGTTTGCTTCCGGCTATCTCGCGGAATATCGCCGCCGCATCTGTGCTTACCATTTTAGCACAAATGCCGGAAAAGAAAAGGGCCAGAATTGCGACGGGATATGGGGTCAGGCCCAAAAAATCAAAACAAAAAAGGACACCCGGTTGGGATGTCCTTTCGGTTTCACTCAATCAGCCGAGCTGATTCAGTTTCAGGGTCATGGCGCTCTTTTTATGAGCGGCAGTATTCTTGTGCAGAATGCCCTTTGTGACAGCCTGATCGACTTTCTTCACAGCAACCTTATAAACGCCATCGGCCTCGGTGCGATTGCCTTCTGTGGCAACGACCTCGAACTTCTTGATGGCGGTCTTCAGTTCGGACTTCGCGGCCTTATTGCGAGCAGTTTTCTTTGCGGAAACCAGCACACGCTTTTTGGCAGATTGAATATTCGGCAAACCAAACACCTCCTTCGGCAAATTCACGGGTAAATATGTTTTCACCACGCAGAATGATATTTTAACAGGGAACGAATGAAAAAGCAAGCCTTTTTTTAGAATTTCTGCAAGGTTTTTGTATATTGTATCACAGGCCGCAAAAGCTAGGGGAAATCCACAAGATTTAGTGTAGGGAGGCGGCCCATGTTCACAAAACGGACAGACCTCGCGCTGGAGGCCCGGGAGCTGTGGCAGGAATCCGCAGAGCGGACCACCCGGCTCTCCGGCGTGAAGGCCATCAAAACCAAGCAGGAGGGGTACCCGGTGACCCGGGTGGATATTTTAAACGAAAAGGGCGCGGAGGCCATGGGCAAGCCCCAGGGGAGCTATCTGACCATCGATCTAACCAGCTTCTGGCAGCGAAAGCCGGATTTTTTTGAGCGGGCGGTGCGGGCCGTGGGCAGTCAGCTCAAGGATTTGCTGCCCGGGGAGGGCCCTGCCCTGGTCATTGGCCTGGGCAATCCCGCCATGACGCCGGACGCGGTGGGACCGCTGGCGGTGGACAGTCTCCTCATCACCCGGCATCTCCTTGCCGCCATGCCCCGGCAGTTCGCGGGGTTTCGCCCGGTGGCGGCCTTTCGCACCGGCGTACTGGGCACCACGGGCATTGAGTCCGCCGAGGCGGTGCGGGGTCTGGTGGCGGAGGTGCAGCCCGCCCTGGTCATCGCGGTGGACGCGCTGGCCTCCCGCCGGGTGGAGCGGGTGTGTACCACGGTGCAGCTATCCAACACGGGCATCATCCCCGGCTCCGGCGTGGGCAATCACCGGGCGGCGCTGAATCAGGAGACGCTGGGCGTGCCGGTGTTTGCCCTGGGGATTCCCACGGTGGTGGATGCCGCCACCCTGGCGGCGGATTTGTTGGAGGAATCCGGCGTGGAGGAATTTGACGAGAGCCGCCTCCGCCGGGGGAAGGAGCCGCTGATGGTCACCCCCCGGGACATTGACGCCCAAGTGCGGGATTTGGCCAAGGTGCTGGGCTACGCCATCAACTGGGCCTTGCAGGACCTGGAAATTGAGGAGATGAACGCCCTGCTGTCCTGAGGGGCAAACGGCCCCGCCTCAGGGCTCCGCCAGCTCCAACAGCACCGGGCAGTGGTCACTGCCGGTGACGGCACTTAAAATACCGGCGGCTTGAATGCGGGGCTTCACGCGCTCCGACACGATAAAATAGTCAATTCTCCAACCGACATTTTTCTCCCGGGCCTTCATGCGATAGCTCCACCAGGAGTAAGCGTCGGTTTTGTCGGGATAGAGAAAGCGGAAGGAGTCCACAAAGCCCGCCGTCAGCAGCTCCGTCATTTTCCCCCGCTCCTCGTCGGTAAAGCCGGGGTTGCGGCGGTTGGTTTTC
>JAVVPH010000161.1:3050-4593 GCA_036655835.1 Oscillibacter sp. | reverse complement strand
CCCCGGCTCTGCCCCCGGCGATAGGCCAGGGCCAAATTTTCCTCAATCTGCATATTGGGGGCCGTGCCCATCATGGGGTCCTGAAAGACCCGCCCGATGAACCGGGCACGCTTAAATTCCGGCAGGCCGGTGACGTCGGTTCCGTCGATGACGATGGACCCCGCGTCCACGGGCCACACCCCCGCCACGGCGTTGAGCATGGTGGATTTTCCCGCGCCGTTGCCGCCGATGACGGTGACGAAGTCCCCGTCCTTGAGGTGGAGATTCAAGTCCTGCAAGGCACGCTTTTCGTTGATGGTGCCGGGGTTAAAGGTCTTGCAGACCCGGGTTAAATCAAGCATTTTCATTTCCTCCCTCTGCGGCGCGTCCCGCCTGCTTACCCGCCTGCTTAAAGGAGCTGCGGGACTGCTTTTGCAGATACGGCACTGCCAGGAACAATGCCACGATCACGGCGGTGAACAGCTTCAAATCGTTGGAATCCAGTTTCAGCCACAGCACCACCACCACGACCACGTAGTAAATCGCGCCGCCCAGCACCAAGAAGCCCAGGCGGACGGCGAAGCTGCTGCCCTTGCGGAACACGCTGTCGCACAGCACCTCGCCGATGATGACGGCGGCCAGACCGATGACGATGGCCCCCCGCCCCATATTGATGTCCGCAAAGCCCTGAAACTGGACCATCAGTCCGCCGCTGAGGGCCACCAGGCCGTTGCTCAGGGCCAGACCCAGTACCTTCATCGCGCCGATGTTGATGCCCTGGGCCCGGCTCATGGCGGGGTTGGAGCCGGTGGCCCGGATGGCACTGCCCTGCTCCGTGCCGAAATACCAGTACAGCACGGCGATGATCACCGCCGCCAGCACCAAGCCCACGGCAATGGCGGCGGGCACGGTGCGGGAGGACACCAGAAAGCCCCGGCCCACCGGCGTATTCCAGAACATTCCGAATTTATCCACGCTGACGGCCTTGTTGGCCGCCATGCCCATGATGTGGAGATTGATGGAGTACAGGGCGAACTGGGTCAAAATACCCGCCAGAATCGCCGGAATACCCAGCTTCGTGTGGAGCAGTCCGGTGCAAAGCCCCGCCAGCAGGCCCGCCGCGATGGCCACCACCAGCGCGCCCCAGGCGGGCCAGCCCGCCAGCAGCAGCATCACCGTCACCGCGCCGCCGGTGGTAAAGGAGCCGTCCACCGTCAGGTCCGCCACGTCCAGCAGCCGGAAGGTGATGTACACCCCCAATGCCATCAGGCCCCAGATGAGGCCCTGGGCCACACCGGCGGGCAGGGTGTTCACCAGATTCAGGGGATTGAGGGATGCGAAATACGCCGTGATTGCCATAAAAATGTCCTCTTTTCCAAGTGTTCATGGGAATTGCGGGGAATCGGGGCGGAATTAAAACCCGCCTGTGCCGAGGCCTTTGAATCGCCGATGCAGGGCGTTTTCAAACAGGGCCGGAAAATTTGAAAGAAAAATCAAGGGTGGAAGCCGGGTGTTTTCAAAAAATCAGCCCTGGATGGCGGTATAGTCCTGGGGGATGGTCACG
>JAVVPH010000161.1:0-3040 GCA_036655835.1 Oscillibacter sp. | reverse complement strand
AATCGCCGATGCAGGGCGTTTTCAAACAGGGCCGGAAAATTTGAAAGAAAAATCGAAAGAAAAATCAAGGGCGGAAGCCGGGCAGTTTCAAAAAATCAGCCCTGGATGGCGGTATAGTCCTGGGGGATGGTCACGCCCAGTGCGCCTGCCAAATCGGCGTTGTATTTCTTGGTGAACTGGGGGGCGTACTCAATGGGCATGGTGGCGACGTCGGCCTCGCCGGTGAGGATTTTAACCGCCATTTTGCCGGTGGCAACGCCCAGGTCATAGTAGTTGATGCACAGCGTGGCCACGCCGCAGCCTCTGCAAATGCCCTCTTCTCCCGCCACGATGGGCACGCCGGCGGGTTGGGCCACGTTGTTGATGGCCTCGGTGCAGGCGGCGGCGGTGTTGTCCGTGGGAATGTAAATCACATCGGAGTCGGCGCAGGCCGTGCCGGTGACGGCGGCCACGTCGTTGGAGTCCGCGAAGGTGTAAATTTCCACGGTGCAGCCCTCTTTTTCCAGCATACCCTTCACGGTGTCCGCCTGGTAGACGGAGTTGGGCTCGCCGGAGCAGTAGAGGATGCCCACGTTTTTGGCCTGGGGGAACAGCTCGCGTATCATGGCGGCCTGTTGGTCCAGAGGGGCCAGGTCCGAGGTGCCGGAGATGTTGCCCCCCACGGTGCCGGTGAAGTCCGTCAAATCCAGGGCCACGCCGTATTCCGTGACGGAGGTGCCCAGAATGGGGATGTCCCCGGTGGCGGAATGGGCGGCTTGCAGGGCGGCGGTGGCATTGGCCAGAATCAAATCCACGCCGTTGGACACGAACTGCCCGCAGATGGTGGAGCAGGTGGGGCTGTCGCCGGAGGCATTTTGCTTGTCAAAGGTCACCTTGTCGCCCAAGGCCTCTGTGAGGGCATCCTGAAAGCCCTGGGTGGCGGCGTCCAGCGCGTCGTGCTGAACCAACTGGCAAATGCCCACCACATAGTGATCCTTTGCGGCATCAGGGGCAGCGGGAGCGGGAGCGGCACCGCCGCAGGCGGTGAGGGTGAGGGCCAGCGTACCGGCCAGCGCCAGGGACAACAGCTTCTTTTTCATCATAAAACTCCTTTTCAAATTGAGGTGATTTGGCAGGAAATTCGCGTTTTTTTGAAATTTTTCGGGGTTTTTCTGGATTTTTCGCCGCAGTTTACGCCAAATGGGAAAAATAAAAAGCGGCTCTGTTCGAATGAACAGAGCCGCTTACTATTTTCAATAGTCAGCGCAAACCCTTTGTTCCCTCCGGACAGCTCTTTTTACTCAGCGCAGGATAATAACGGCCCGCAAAGCGGACCTGAGTAAAGGAGCTAAAGGAGAGCGCTGCAACAAAACGGGTGATTGTATTCATAGCGGACTCCTTTCTGCCAAGAGGCACGGTAAATGACTTGGGGTAGATTACTTTTACAGCATAGTGCTTTAAACGAGCAAAGTCAACCGTCGTTTTTTATAAAATCAGCGCTGAATATCCCCATAAAATCGGCATTTTTTCGGCAATATCGCCAGTGATTGACTTTCTGCCCCGGGGAGTGTTAAATAGTATGCAGGAAAAATGCAAAGGAGTGTCGTTATGAATCATTTTCAAGCCATCGGGGACTGTCTGCCCGCATACGGTCTGGACGCGCTGCTCATCACCGGGGAGGCCAACCGGCTCTACGCCTCCGGCTTTCACTCCGCCGGCAGCGACGGCGTGGCCCTCATCACCCCCGGCGGCGCGTTTTATTTTACCGATTCCCGGTACACCGAGGCCGCCGCCCGCCACATCCCCGACGCGGTTCTGGGGGAAATCGGTCCCGGGCGGGGATATTCCGTCCTGATTCAAGAGGTGCTGACGGCCCAAGGTCTGCGCAAGGTGGGCTATGAGGACGCGTATCTGACCGTCCGGGATTTTGAGGCCTACCGGGCCGCGCTGGACTGCCAGCTCCTCCCCGCCACGGAGCTTTTGTGGGAGCTGCGGCGGGTAAAAAGCGAGGCGGAGCTGACGGAAATGGTTGCCGCCCAGCGGATTGCGGAGGGGGCCTTGGAGGCCATTTTGCAGGAAATTCACCCCGGTGTGACGGAAAAGGAGCTGGCGGCCCGACTGCAATATTGGATGCTGCACGGCGGCGCGGAGGGGATGTCCTTTGACCCCATCGTGGTTTCCGGCCCCAACGGAAGCCTGCCCCACGGCGTGCCGGGGCAGCGGAAAATCCAATCCGGCGAGTTTGTCACCATGGATTTCGGCTGTATTTACCACGGCTACTGCTCCGACATGACCCGCACCGTGGCGGTGGGCAGTGCCAGCGAGGAGATGCGCCGGGTGTACGCCACGGTGCTCTCCGCCCAAAAAGCGGGCATCGCCGCCGCCAAGGGGGGCGTCACCGGTCAGGCGGTGGACGGCGCGGCCCGGGACGTCATCGCGCAAGCGGGCTATGGCCCCTATTTTTCCCACAGCTTCGGCCACGGCGTGGGGGTGGAAATTCACGAGTCCCCCAACGCCTCCCCCCGGAACGAACAGCTGCTGCCCGTGGGCGCGGTGATTTCCGCCGAGCCGGGAATCTATCTGCCGGGGAAGCTGGGTGTGCGGATTGAGGACGTGCTGGTCCTGACGGAAACGGGCTGCCGCAATCTCACCAACGCCCCCAAGGAGCTACTGATTTTATCTTGAAATAGAAGGAGAATTTTTTATGTCCAATTATCACGGCGCAAGCCCGGAGGAACAGGTATCCGACGGGATTTTGGTGGAATTTGCCGCCGCCGCGGTCAGCGATGACCCCGCAGGGGCAAGGGATTTGGTCCTGCGCTGGCAGGCCTGCATCGCCCAATATCACAACGGCTGTGACGACGAAAAACTGGCCCGGCTGGGCGCGCTCTACGGCGCGGACCACCGCTTTTCCGAGCAGCTGGACAGCTACGGCGACGGTACGGCCCTCTTCATGAGCGAGGCCATCGCGGCCTATCTGGAAAGCAAATAAAGTGATCGCCGCCCGGTTGACCGATAGGGTCAACCGGGCGGCGATTTTATTGCCTATATTCCAGAAGGG
>JAVVPH010000160.1:3300-4593 GCA_036655835.1 Oscillibacter sp. | reverse complement strand
GTCGTCCTTCCTGAAGCCCCCAAGGTAGACGAAGAGAAACCCGGCGAAATCGTCGTACCCAAGCCCGTAGACCCCAATCCCAAGCCCACCCCGGCACCGTCTTTGGAGCGCATTGTTGATGACTTCATGGATACTCAAATTGCTGGTTTGAACGCTGGTATGACGGCCTATGCAACGCTGGGAGACCTGAATAAGGCCACGAATAAGATTGTCTGCACCATCAAAGTCGGCACCACCACAGTCAGCGAGGTTGCCCTTGGTATTAAGGGCACCATTTTGGCTGCCGTGAGCAGCGAGACTGCGAAAACCTATCTCACGAAGATTACGATGGGTCAGGGAACTTTACAGCTGGGTGAACCACTGGATGCAGAGGTAATTTTGAACTTTGTGAGGGGCGCGGCGCTGAAGGATGGTGCGGGCAATCCCGTTTCCGGCACAACCACAATCGACAAGTTAGTCGGAACCACCATCACCGCCACGGTCTATGACAAGAACGGATACAGCTATAATTACGAGATTACCTTTGTAAACGCATAAACGCAACTCCATAAAAAATGAGCAGCCACGGTGGTTGGGAGGAATACCCTCCGACCACTGTGGCGTATCCAGAAGAGGGAAACCGGTCAAATGATTGCACGCATCAAACAGCTATCCATTCATATACAGGGCTTGTGCGCGATGGGTAGCGTTTGTTGCGGGCTTTTTTGCTGTGTGAGGCGAAAAATAGCGTGTTTTGCAAAAATAAAGATAAAGAGGCGGACCTATGAATACCGAAATTGACTTGAAACAAGTAATGATGATTATCTGGCACAGGATCGGAATGATTCTTTTGAGCACCGTAGTGTTCGCATTGGGGGCCTTTTTAATCTCCAGATTTGCGATGACGCCAAAGTATACTGCCTCCGCATCCATGTATGTTTACAGCGAAGGGAACCGCGTCGTCAACGGCACCATTACCAGCAGCGAGCTGAGCACCTCTCAGCAGCTGGTGCAGACCTATATCGTGATTCTCACCAGCAATTCCGTTTTAGACCAGGTCTCTGAAAAGCTGGACTATGCGTATACGGCGGAGCAACTGAGACATATGCTCACCGCCTCTGCCATTAATAACACGGAGACTTTCCGCATTTCCGTCACCAACACCGACCCTGCGATGGCTCAAAAAATTGCCAACACATTGGCCGATGTGGCCCCTAAGGAGATTATACGTGTGGTGCGTGCCGGCGCGGTAGAGGTCATTGACTATGCCACGCTGCCGGTGAAGCCCACCTCCCCCAGAACTGCAACCAACAC
>JAVVPH010000160.1:1912-3200 GCA_036655835.1 Oscillibacter sp. | reverse complement strand
CAAGCGCAGTCTGCTGGACAAGCACGGCAACTTTGCCGCCACCGAGGCGTATAAAGCCGCGCGTACCAATCTCCTGTTCACCCGTGTGGCGGATGGATGCCAGATACTGGCGTTTACAAGCACCTTTCAGCGTGAGGGGAAAACAGTAACCTGCTGCAATTTGGCAATGTCGGTAGCGGAAAACGGCCAAAAGGTGCTGCTCATTGACGCAGATATGCGCCGCCCGCAGATCGCTAATATGTTTGATATTCCCAACAAATCCGGCCTGTCTGAATGTCTGGCGGGGATGTTGGTGTTAGACGAAAAGGGAAAGCCTCGGGACATGCCCTATGTGCAGACCAAATACCCCAATTTGGCGATTATTCCGTCAGGGCATATACCGCCCAATCCGGCAGAGCTGCTGGCCTCAGAACGCATGAAAGTACTGCTGGAGGTGGCCTCTCAGCATTTCGATTACATCTTTATTGACGCTCCCCCTGTTTCGGTTGTCACCGACGCCGCCGTTTTAGCCAACGTTGTACATGGGTATGTCCTGGTGGTACGTGCAGGGATGACTCCGATGGAAAGTCTGCGTAGCGTCGTGCTCAAAATGGAGCAGTTCGGTGCTCACATTCTGGGCTTTGTGCTCAACGATTTGGACGCAAAGAGCGGCTCCTATAAGTATAGCGGCTACTCCTACAATAAGTATAAATATCACCAGGGGTACAGGAATTACTACAGTCAGGCGGCACCGAATGAGCGTCGTTGACTTTCACGCTCATATTCTCCCCAATGCGGACCATGGCAGCGACAGCATTGATACCTCGCTGTCCCAACTGGCGGGGGCGGAGGCGGTAGGCGTTACCCACATTGTGGCTACGCCCCACTTCTACCCGGATCATCACAACGCTGATGATTTCATGGCGCGCCGCGCTCGGTGTGCGGGAGCACTTGCGGAACGATATGATGGCGCGATTCAAATCACCTTGGGCGCGGAGGTTTTGCTCTGTGAGGGCCTCGCGCACCTGCCCCAGTTGCCCCAGCTCTGCGTGGAAGGGACCAACGTGCTTCTCATTGAGATGCCGCTGATTGCGTGGGCACGCCGCCATATTGAGGCGCTTTTTGAGCTACGTGAATTGGGACAGTTCTCCATTGTTTTGGCCCACGTGGATCGCTATCCGCCGGACCAGGTGGAGGCGCTTCTGGCCCGTGGCTTTCTGGGTCAAATCAATGCAGACAGTCTCTGCCATCTTATGGAACGCAAGCGACTGCTCCGCTGGGTACAGCAGTATGACATTGTGGCACTGGG
>JAVVPH010000160.1:0-1812 GCA_036655835.1 Oscillibacter sp. | reverse complement strand
AAAAAGAGCGTACCGAATTGCCGCCGAATTGCCATCATCGGGGCGGGAGATGCAGGGGTATCTCTGGTGCGGGAAATCCGGCGGGGCAATACGCTGGAGCCTGTGATGTTTTTGGACGATGACCCCAGTCATATCGGCATGAAAATTTCCGGCATACCGGTATGTGGACCCATTAATGATTTACCCAAGCTACTGGAGGGAACCAACGTTACGGATTTGGTTTTGGCGATCCCCTCCTGCAGTCCAACCCGCAAAAAGGAAATTTTGGATTTGTGTACGCAGACCATCTGCCGTTTGCGTATTCTGCCCGATCGTGTGTCCCAGATCGCCCAGAGCGACGGCACATCCCTCCTGTCGCAAATGCGCAATGTGCAGGTGGAGGATTTGCTGGGCCGCGAACCAATTCTCTTGGAAAATGAGGCTGTGCGCCCCATGATTAGCGGTCGCACGGTACTGGTGACCGGCGGCGGCGGCTCCATTGGGTCTGAGCTTTGCCGGCAAATCGCAGCCAACCACCCCAAGCGCCTGATTATTTTGGACAACTATGAAAACAGCACCTACGATATTCAGCAGGAGCTGTTATGCAAATACGGTGACAGCATTCAGTTGACGGTGATCATTCTCTCCATTCAGGACGGCCCCCGTATCAGAGAAGTGTTCCTACAGTATCGGCCTGAGCTGGTTTTCCATGCGGCTGCCCATAAGCACGTGCCGCTGATGGAGGGAAACCCCGACGAAGCGGTGAAGAACAATGTGTTTGGCACCCTCAATGTTGTGAACGCCGCCAATGAGAGCGGTGTGGAAAAATTTGTGCAAATCTCTACAGATAAGGCCGTCAACCCCACCAGCGTCATGGGTACCACAAAGCGTCTGTGCGAGATGATTTTGTCCAGTATGCACACAGCGAGCAAGACGGAGTTTGTGGCTGTTCGGTTTGGCAACGTGCTCAACTCCAACGGCTCGGTCATTCCTCTTTTCCGTCGGCAAATTGAGCAGGGCGGCCCGGTGACCATTACAGACAGACGGGTCGTGCGGTATTTTATGACCATTTCGGAAGCTGTCTCGTTGGTGCTGCGCGCCGGGGCCATGGCAGAGGATTCGGAGATTTTTGTTCTGGATATGGGCAAGCCTGTTCGGATTGTGGACCTGGCAGAGAATCTGATTCGCCTGTCCGGCTATACCCCCAATGTGGATATGCCCATCGTGGAGGTTGGCTTGCGGCCCGGCGAGAAACTCTATGAGGAGCTGCTGGTGGACGGTACGCACCAAAAGAAAACCTCTCACAAGCTGATTTTTGTGGATGAGAATCATGCCGTTTCCCCTGACGAAATGGCGGAAATGCTCCGTGACCTTCGTGCGGCTGCAGACTCCGGCGACCGTGAGCAGGTTTTAGCCAGCCTGCACCGTTGCGTACCGGATTTTCGGAACCCTGTTGATGTAAATACGGCGTATCTGGCAGAAGACTATGAGGATGAGAACTGCGAGGCGGCATCCGCTGTCAGCTTTTGAAAAAAAGCAGGTGTTGTGTCATGACACAACACCTGCTTTTATCGGAAACGTTAGCTTGTAAATTCCTGAATGTAATAGGCCTTTTTGAGACGTTTTTCGTTGGCGTAGGTCGTTTCGACGAGATCAGCGGTAGACCCGTCTTGCCCATCCGCCTTGAGTAGTCTGCGAAGCTCGGTCACGACAGTTGCCACTTTTCGGTCACATTCCTTTTCCAACGCAGTGAGCTCCCCCACCCGTGCTGTAACGAGGGCCTGCTTTTTCGCGACTGTGCGTTCCTTTGCCGGGATGGCCAGATACTCCGCT
>JAVVPH010000159.1:3358-4694 GCA_036655835.1 Oscillibacter sp. | reverse complement strand
ATTGCTCCAACAGGTAGCGGCCGGATTTTTCCGTGGAATTGAGAATCGTATCCTGCCCCACATCCGCCAAGCGGGCCTTGCGGCCCAGTTGGGGCACCAGGCTCAGCAAAATCGCCCCGCGCTCCCCGATGCCCTCCACCTTTTGCAGGTCCTCCATGGGGGCGGACAGCACCGCCGACAACGAGCCGTACCGCTCCATCAGGCGGTGGGCGATGGGGTTGGTGTCCTGCCGGGGGATGGCGTAATATAGTAGCAGTTCCAATGCCTCGTGATCGGCAAACCCGGAAAGCCCGGTATTTTGGAAGCGAAGCCGCATTTTTTCCCGGTGTCCGTCGTGCATTCCCATACAGCTTGCCCCCTTTCCGCCCCTCAGCGCGCCTACTGCCCCAATTTCGTAATACAATATTATATCACAGAATGCCAAGGATACACAAGGGCCGATTGGCTGACAGGTTTTGGACTTTTCCCCCAGGGCCGGCGGATAAATTTTGACTTTCCGCCGGGGCCTTGCTATACTAAGGCCACAGAAAAACCGTGCCGCCGCCTCTGCGCGGCGGCGCAAGGAGGCCGCGCCATGCACATCATCGCCCGGATTCACAGCGAATTTCCCAGCAAATTCGGCATTCCCCGCCAGAGCGGACTGGTGGAGGACCTGCGGGCCACCGTGGTGTTTGAGCCGGAATACCGCAATCCCGACGCACTGCGGGGTCTGGATGGCTTTTCCCACCTCTGGCTCATCTGGGCCTTTGACCAGACGGAGCGGGAGGGCTGGTCCCCCACGGTGCGGCCCCCTCGGCTGGGGGGCAACGTCCGCATGGGCGTGTTCGCCACCCGCTCCCCCTTTCGCCCCAACCCCATCGCCCTCTCCTGCGTGAAGCTGTTGGGCGTGGAAGTCACGGCAGATCGGGGGACGGTGTTGCAGGTAGCCGGGGGAGATTTGATGGACGGCACCCCGATTTACGACATCAAGCCCTATCTCCCCTATGTGGACTGCCACCCGGAGGCGGTGGGCGGGTTTGCCGCCGCGCCGTCTGTGGGGACGTTGGAGGTGGAGATTCCGCCGGCGCTGCTGGCCCGGATTCCACCTGACAGGCAAACCGCCTTGCGGGGCGTGCTGGCCCAAGACCCCCGGCCACACTACAAGGCCGACGGGGCGCGGATTTACGGATTCCCCTTTGCGGGGATGGAGATCCGCTTTTCCGTGGAAGAGGGCGTGGCCTGTGTGCGGGATGTACTGCCCCTGACAGAGACATAAAAAAATCGGCAATTGCATCCGTGCAATTGCCGATTTTTGGTTTCATCTGCTATGGGTGAGGCGAAGCAAAACGGGCCGGCG
>JAVVPH010000159.1:0-3348 GCA_036655835.1 Oscillibacter sp. | reverse complement strand
CCCCCGATTGTAGTGCTGTTGGCCTACAATCGGGGGTGACTTTATGAAAATGAGAACCCACTGAACGCTGCCTGTCAATATGCGGCGATGTCCCCTATCTGCTATGGGTGAGGCGAAGCAAAACAGGCCGGCGAAGCGGGGCGGTCTTCGGCGCTTGATAGGGCAAATTCTCCCGCTGATAAATCTCCCGCAGCTTCTGGCCCATGGCGTCCATGCTCCGGGACCGAGCCAGTCCCAGGCCCGCCTCCGCAAGACTGGGCAGCGTGCCGTCCAGCAGACCCACAACCCGGCGGCGCAGTGCGTCGTCCCGGGTGGCCTGATAGACCTCCACGCCGTCGTGCAGCCAGCCGTGGTACACGGGAATGTCCCGCAGGACCGTGGGAATGCCGCAGGCCAAGGCCTCCAGCACCACGATGCCCTCGGTTTCCTCGTGGGACAAAAAGGCAAACACATCACAGCCGCAGTAGGCCTCCCGCAGCTCCTCCCGGCCCACAAAGCCCGGAAACACCAGATTGTCCGGCGCGGCGGCGATGGCCTGACGGATGTTGTTGGGGACCAGCTCCAAATTGGTATAGCCAAACCAGAAAAAGCGGACCTCCGGCAGAGAGCGGGCCAGCTCCACAAATTCCAGCAGGCCCTTGCGGGCGATGAAATGGCCCACGGAGAGGACGGCCTTGTCCGAATCGCTCAGGCTGTATTTCTTCCGAAACGCGGCCCGGCGGGCGGCGGAGGGGGCAAAAAAGTCCGTATCCACGCCGTTGCTGAGGGCATACACCGGCTTGCGCACCCCATAGCCCAGCAGCACCTGGCGGGAATATTCCGTGGGGGTGATAATCACATTGCCGCTGTTGTAGCAAAATTGAATCCACCGGCGGAACAGCTGTGCCAATTGATTGGAGCCGCGAAAGGAATCCCGGAAATCCTCCATGGTGGAATGTCCGTAAAACACCACTTTTTTGCCCCACAGCCGGGACCAGAGGGCCGCCAGCACGGAGTCGGGGAAAACGGTGTTGCAGTGGACCACCCGGGCGGCGCGGGAAGCGCGGTCCGTGGTGGAAATCCCGGTGCGGCGCAGCATTTCTCTCTGGTGCTCCACCGCCTGGCCCACCCCGCTTTTCCGCACCAGCGACAAAGAGCCGGTATACAATTGAACGCTCATACAAAGCGCCTCGCTTTCATTGGTAGCGCCGCCTTTACAGGGGCAGCAGGGTGGCAATCCACTGAAACGCCATGTGCAGGCCCACGCTGTACAGCGCGATGGCGGCAGGCTTTCCCAGGAGGATGATGGCGGTGAACCGCCGCAGGGTCATGGTGGTTGTCCCCGCCAGCCAGCAGAGAAAATCGTCCGGTGCCACCGGGAAAAAGATGGCTAGGGCAAACCAGGTGGAAAAATGTCGGTCGGTCCAGGCCTCGTATTTTGCAATTGTCTCCTGCCGGAACAGCACCGAGAGCAGGGGCCTGCCATAGGACTTCGCCAGCAAAAACGCGGCCAGCGACCCCAGGCAGATGCCGATGTAATTATAGGCAAAGCCCAGCCAAGGGCCAAACAGCAATACCCCGCCCAGACAGCCCAAGCCGCCGGGGAGAATGGGCACCACCACCTGCACCGCCTGAAACAGGATGAACACCGCCGCGCCAAAGGCCCCGAATCCGGCGACAAAGGCCCGGAGCGCGTCCTCTGAGGTGAACAGGCGGTGCTGGAAGCCGTAAAGCACAAAGGCGACACAGCAGGCACAGCCCAGGAGGGTGCAGAAATGGATGGCGTTTTTGTTGATATATTTGGGCATAGACACTCCTTATGCGGCATCCGCGCCAGCGGCGCGTTCCAAAATCCAAGTGTACAGCTCGGCGGCGCGGACGGCAAAGGCCCGGGCGGAAAAATTGCGCAGGGCCGTCTCTGTGGCGTTTTGGGACATGGCGCGGCGCAGGGCCTCGTCCCCCAAAAAGCGACTCACATATTCCCGGAACTCCGCGCCGTCCCGGAACTGCCAGCCGTTGACCCCGTCCGTCACCACGCCGGTGAGGCAGTCGTCCCGGCGGCAAAGGGCCGGCACCCCGGCGGCCAGTGCCTCCAAATAGGTGAGGCCCTGGGTTTCACTGGAGGAGGCGGAGACGAACAAATCCCCCAGAAGGTAAAAATAAGTCACATCTTACGGCGGCACCAATCCGGAGAAGCGCACCAGCTGTTCCAGTTGCAGCGCGGCGACCTGTTTTGTAAGCTCCCCGCGGTAGGGTCCGTCCCCCACCAACAGCAGCGTCACGTCCTTGCGGTTCAAATCGGAGAGATTTTGCAGCAACTCTCCGATATTTTTTTCCTCCGCCAGACGGCCCACATAGCTCAGCACAAACTGCCCATCGGGAATGTCGAGACTGCGGCGCAGGGCGGTCAAATGGGCCTGGTCCCGGGGGACGGTAAAGCGGTCCAAATCAATGCCCGTGGGAATGACGTGGATGGGGCGGACCACCTCGTAGCGCGCTAACAGCTCCCGCACCTTGGCGGTGGGGGCGATGACGGCGGCGGTCTGGGCAACCACCCAGCGGGAAAACGTGGCCACCGCCTTGCGGCCCCAGCGGCGGCTGGGGGAGAAATAGTGGGTATAGTCCTCGTACACCGTGTGGTAGGTGTGGACGATGGGCGCGCCGGTGGCGGCGGAGAGCTTTCGCGCCAGGCGGAAGGTGGAAAATTCGCACTGGGAATGGATGATGTCCGGCTTCCACTTTGCCAAATCCTGCAACAAATCCGCTGAAAGCGCCGTGCGCACCCGGGCACCCGGATAAATTTTCTCCGCGCTGACCGCGCCGATATAGGTGACGCTGCCCGCCCGGTAGGAATGGGCCGAGGGGGACAGGGTCAGCACCCGCACCTCGTGTCCCAGCCCCGCCAGCTCCCGCTGTAAATTCAGCACAGAGGTCACCACGCCGTTGATGGTGGGCGCGTACCAATCCGAGGTAATCAAAATTTTCATGGCTAAGGCTCTCCTTTTCAAAAAATGCCGCGTCGCCGCGTCCACCTGTATCAATTATATTAGTACAGTTACTCTAGTATATTTTGACGGTTTTGTCAAGTTTTTTTCGGTGGAAGTTTACAAAAAAGTTTATCTGTCCTATTCAAGTAATACAGTAACACAACCATACAGATAAAGCAAGCCGTTTTGATCATTTTTTTACCAATGATTCCACGGAAACCGGAAAAATAAAATTAAAAATTTTCTCCATGGAAGTGTTTGGCTATTGATAGAACGGCACAGCGCCGAAAAATTCTTCAATCATCGTAAAATCCCGGTAAAAAACCCTGTTTTTTTCAAGGAATGATGAACGCTGATGAACACGAAAGTGCCCCAAGGGCAA
>JAVVPH010000158.1:0-4732 GCA_036655835.1 Oscillibacter sp. | reverse complement strand
GGTGGACGGCGGTGTTGTCCAGCACCGACTTGCTCTCCGGCACCCGCAAAAAGCCCGCGCACTGCTCAAAGGCCTTGGGGCCCAGCTTGGGCACCTTCAAAAGCTGCCGGCGGGCGGTAAAGGCCCCGTGCTCCTCCCGGTAAACCACCACGTTTTTGGCGGTGGCGGCGGACAGTCCCGCCACCCGGCTGAGAAGCGACGGCGACGCGGTGTTCACGTCCACGCCCACGGCGTTCACGCAGTCCTCCACCACGCCGTTCAAGGCCTCGTCCAGGCGCTTGGTTGGCATATCGTGCTGATACTGCCCCACGCCGATGGCCTGGGGATCAATTTTCACCAGCTCCGCCAGGGGGTCCTGCAAGCGCCGGGCGATGGACACGGCGGAGCGGAGATTCACGTCGTACTGGGGAAATTCCTCCGCCGCCAGCTTGGACGCGGAGTAGACCGAGGCCCCCGCCTCAGACACCATCATATAGCTCACGGCGGCGCCCTTGGCGTTGACCTGACGAATCAGCTCCACCGCCATCTGCTCCGTCTCCCGGCTGGCGGTGCCGTTGCCGATGGCAATGTGCTCCACATTGTGCTTGGCAATCAGCTTGGCCAAATCGGCGATGCACTCGTTTTTCTGCCGCTCGCCGTAGGTGGGGTATACCACGGTGGTATCCAGCACCTTGCCGGTGCCGTCCACCACCGCCACCTTGCAGCCCATGCGAAAGCCCGGGTCCAGGGCCATGGTGACCTTGCCCTTCACCGGGGGCTGCAATAAAAGGGGCTTCAAATTCAGGGCAAACTGCCCGATGGCCCCCTCGTTGGCGCTGTCGGTGAGAAGATTGCGGATTTCCCGCTCCATAGAGGGGAATAGCAGGCGGTCAAAGGCGTCCGCCGCCGCCGCTTTGATAAACTCCATGGCCGCCGTGCCGGGAATCACCGTGGCCCGCCACACGGTTTGCAGGGCCAAATCCCGGTCAATTTCCAGGGAGACTTTTAATTTTTCCTCTTTTTCGCCCCGGTTGATGGCCAGCACCTGGTGGCCCTGCAAGCGGTTCACCTGTTGGGTAAACTCGTAGTACAGGCGATAGACCGTATCCTCCTCCACCGTGGCCAGGGAGTGGATTTTTCCGCAGGCCTGCAACAGCTCCCGCAGTTTGCGCCGCAGCTCCGCATCGTCGGAAATCCGCTCGGCGATGATGTCCGACGCGCCGGCAAGGGCCGCCTCCGCCGTGTCCACGCCCTTGTCCGGGTCGATGAATTTGGCGGCCTCCTCCAAGGGGACGGGGCAGTCCCGCTCCTGGGCGAACAGGGTATCCGCCAACGGCTCCAAGCCCTTTTCCTTGGCGATGGTGGCCCGGGTGCGGCGTTTTTGCTTGTAGGGGCGGTATAAATCCTCCACCTCGGCCAGCGTCAGGGCCGCGTCGATGGCGGCGGACAATTCCTCCGTCAGCTTGCCCTGCTGGTCGATGGTGTTTTTCACCGTCTCCCGCCGCTCGTCCAGACCCCGGAGATAGGTCAGCCGCTCGTCCAGATTCCGCAGCACCGTGTCGTCCATGGCGCCGTGGAGCTCCTTGCGATAGCGGGCGATAAAGGGGATGGTATTCCCCTCGTCAATCAATTGGACCACGTTGGCCACATGCTGGGGCTGCTGATTCAATTCCTTTGCCAGCAGTTGGATGATGTCTTGCATGGTTTTTTTCTCCTTGGGTTTCACAGAATTTGAACGGAAGAACAGGGGGGCCATCCCCCCTGTCTGCTCTCTCACTTGTGGTACAGCCGGGCCGTCTCGTACCGCGGCTCACAGCTCACGTTGACCCCCAGACGCTTAAAGAGCTTCTCGTCCACCTCCGAGAGGATGACGGAGAAATGCGCGTCACAGCCCCGGAGCTTGGGCAGCTGCTGCTGGGCCAAATCCGCCAGGGGGTTGGTGAGGGCGGAAATCGCCAGGGCCATCAGCACCTCGTCGGCGTGGAGGCGGGGATTGCGGTGGCCCAGATAATCGGTTTTCAGCCGACACACCGGCTCCAACACCTGGGCGGAAATCAGCTCAAAATGGTCGTCGATCCCGCCCACGGCCTTCATGGCGTTGAGCAGCAGGGCCGACGCGGCCCCCAGGGTGGAGGAGGTTTTTCCGGTGACCACCCGCCCGTCCGAGAGGACCATGGCCCCCGCCGGCGCGCCGGTACGCTCCGCCTTCACCAGCGCGGCGGATACCGCCGGGCAGATTTCCGGCGTGACACCGCCTTGGTTCATCACCATTTCCAGCTTGCGCACCACCTCGTCGTCGCAGGTGCCCCGGATGTGGTCGGCGCAGGCGGCATAATACCGCCGGAGAATTTCAATCCGGGAGGCGGCGCAGCAGACGGCGTCGTCCACAATACAGCTCCCCGCCATATTCACGCCCATATCCGTGGGGGAGCGATAGGGGGAATGGCCCTGAATTTTTTCAAAAATCGCGTTGAGAACGGGGAAAATCTCCACATCCCGGTTGTAATTCACGGCAATTTTGCCGTAGGCCTCCAGATGGAAGGGGTCGATCATATTCACGTCGTTCAAATCCGCCGTGGCGGCCTCGTAGGCCAAATTCACCGGGTGCTTCAGCGGCAGATTCCAGATGGGAAACGTCTCAAATTTGGCGTAGCCCGCCGTCACGCCCAGCTTGTGGTCGTGGTAGAGCTGGCTTAAGCAGGTGGCCATTTTTCCGCTGCCCGGGCCGGGGGCCGTCACCACCACCAGGGAGTGGGAGGTTTCAATGTAATCGTTTTTTCCCAGGCCCTCATCGCTGACGATGTGGGGGATGTCCGAGGGGTAGCCCGCGATGGGATAGTGCCGATAGCAGCGCACGCCCAAGGCCGTCAGCCTGCGGTGAAACGCGTCCGCCGCGCTTTGCCCGGTGTAGCGGGTCAGCACCACGCTGCCCACATACAGCCCCAGCCCCCGGAAGCAGTCAATCAGCCGGAGCACATCCTCGTCGTAGCTGATGCCCAAATCGCCCCGGACCTTATTTTTTTCAATGTCCCCGGCGGTGATGGTGATGACGATTTCCACATCGTCCTTGAGCTGCTGGAGCATCCGAAGCTTGCTGTCCGGCTCAAAGCCCGGCAGTACCCGGGCGGCGTGGTAGTCATCAAACAGTTTTCCGCCGAACTCCAGATACAGCTTGCCGCCGAACTGGGCAATGCGCTTGCGAATTTGCTCTGATTGGGTGGTGAGATATTGCTCGTTGTCAAAACCGATGATGGCCATGTTCGCAGGTCCCCTTTTTTTATCATTTCCCCCCGATTGTACCACATCCCTTTGCGGTTTGGAAGTAAAAACCGCAGGGCAGACTCTATATAAGTCAAAATAATGCTTGATATTATCACTTTGTGCTTTACTTATAGGGAAACCGCCGATATAATAAGAAAGGTTTGGGGTATTTTCAAAAGTACCCTCCGCCGAGAAAAATAAATGAATCCGGGAGGGTTTTGGGTATGTCAAATTGTGCCATCGTAGGAATCAACTGGGGCGACGAGGGCAAGGGCCGCATGGTGGACCTGCTCACGGGCGAATACGACGTGGTCATTCGCTATCAGGGCGGCGGCAACGCCGGTCACACCGTGGTCAACGAGCAGGGCAAATTTGCCTTGCATCTGCTGCCCTCCGGTATTTTCCGCAAGGGCGTGGTCAATATTCTGGGCAACGGCGTGGCGCTGGACTGCGAGAGCCTGTGGACCGAGATGCAGGACGTGGTGGGCAAGGGCGTTGCCATCACCCCGGAAAACCTGAAAATCAGCGACCGGGCCTCCCTCCTGCTGCCGTGGCATCGGGAGCTGGACGGCCTGGAGGAGGCCCGCTTAAAGGACAAAAAATTCGGCTCCACCCGTCAGGGCATCGCCCCGTTTTACAGCGATAAATATCAGAAGAAAACCGTCATGGCCGGCGAGCTGCTGTATCCCGAGCATTTGAAGGCCCATTTGCAGGACCTGCTGGAGTGGAAAAATCTGACCATCACCAAGGTGTACGGCGCAAAGCCCACCACCATGGAGGATTTGATGGCCTGGATCGCGGATTTCGGCGAAAAAATCAAGCCCTTCATCTGCGACACCGGCGCGTTTTTGCGGGACGCGGAAGCCAAGGGCAAGCGGCTTTTGTTTGAGGCCCAGCTGGGCGCGCTCCGGGATTTGGACTACGGCATCTATCCCTTCACCACCTCCTCCAACGCCGTGGCGGCTTACGCCCCTGTGGGTTCCGGCCTGCCGTCGGCAAAATTGGACGAAGTGGTGGGCGTGGTCAAGGCCTACTCCTCCTGCGTGGGCGAGGGGCCCTTTACCTGCGAGTGGTTTGGGGACGAGGCCGAGGAGCTGCGCAAAGTCGGCGGCGAATACGGCGCAAAAACCGGACGGCCCCGCCGGGTGGGCCCCATCGATTTGGTCGCCACCCGCTACGGCGTGCAAACCCAAGCCGCCACCAACATCGCCCTCACCAAATTGGACATTCTGTCCTATATGAAGCAAATTCCCATCTGCGCCCACTATACCCTCAACGGCGTGCAGACGGACGCGTTCCCGTTCCCCGCCATTTTGGCGGATGCCAAGCCCGTGGTGGAATATATGCCCGGCTGGCAGTGCGACATCTCCGGTGTCCGCCACTGGGAGGACCTGCCGGAGGCGGCGCGGAAGTACGTGGAATATGTGGAGGCCCAGATTGGCTGCCACATCGGCTACGTGTCCGTAGGCCCCGAGCGGGACTCCATCATCAT
>JAVVPH010000157.1:0-4734 GCA_036655835.1 Oscillibacter sp. | reverse complement strand
ACCACGCAGCAGAACGCCGATGTTGTCGCCGGCCTCTGCGTAATCCAGCAGCTTATGGAACATTTCGATGCCGGTGACGACGGTCTTTTTCCGCTCCTCGGACATACCGACGATCTCGACTTCCTCAGCCAGCTTCAGCTGACCACGCTCCACACGACCGGTGGCAACGGTGCCACGGCCGGAGATGGTGAACACGTCCTCAACGGGCATCAGGAAGGGCATATCCTCTTTACGGTCGGGGGTGGGGATATGGGTGTCAACAGCGTCCATCAGCTCCTTGATGCAAGCATACTCGGGAGCGTTGACGTCGGTGGACTCAGAAACCAGTGCGTTCAGGGCAGAACCCTTCACCACGGGCAGATCGTCACCGGGGAACTCGTACTTGCTCAGCAGCTCGCGGACTTCCATCTCCACCAGCTCCAGCAGCTCTTCGTCATCCACCTGATCGCACTTGTTCAGGAACACGACGATGGCGGGCACGCCGACCTGACGGGCCAGCAGGATGTGCTCGCGGGTCTGGGCCATGGGGCCGTCGGAGGCAGCGATGACCAGGATAGCGCCGTCCATTTGGGCAGCACCGGTGATCATGTTCTTAATATAGTCGGCATGGCCCGGGCAGTCAACGTGGGCATAGTGACGTGCCTTGGTCTCATACTCCACGTGGGAGGTATTGATGGTGATGCCGCGCTCCTTCTCTTCGGGAGCCTTGTCGATGTTCGCGTAATCGGTGAACTTGGCACCGCCTTGCATGGCCAACCATTTGGTGATGGCAGCGGTCAGAGTGGTCTTGCCATGGTCAACGTGACCGATGGTGCCGATGTTAACATGGGGTTTTGTTCTTTCGAATTTCTGCTTACCCATTTGATAATCCTCCTATCAAACTTAAAAATTTAAATTGAGCAACGCGATTTACACTAGCATTGCTTATTTTACAGGAAACCACGGGGAAAATCAATCCCTTTTTCTCAGCCTTATGCCTTTGCGCGGGCATCCACAATCTTCTCCCGAATATTCTTCGGAATTTCCATGTAGTGGCTGGGCTCCATGGTATACTGGCCGCGGCCCTGGGTGCCGGAGCGCAGGTCAGTGGCGTAGCCGAACATATCGGCCAGAGGGACACTGGCGTCAATCTGCTGGGCGCCCGGACGGGCCTCCAGCTTGAGGATCTGACCACGGCGGCTGTTCAAGTCACCGATGACATCGCCCATATACTCGTCGGGGACGATGACGCAGACCTTCATAATCGGCTCCAGCAGTGTGGCGTCCGCCTTGCGGCAGGCCTCTTTAAAGGCCATGGAGCCGGCAATTTTAAACGCCATTTCAGAGGAGTCGACCTCATGATAGGAACCATCGTACAGCGTGACCTTGACGTCCACCACGGGGAAGCCGGCCACAACACCGGCGTTCAAGGCACCCTGGATACCGGCGTCCACCGCAGGGATATACTCCTTGGGAATGGAACCGCCCACGACGGCGTTGACAAACTCGTAGCCCTTGCCGGACTCGTTGGGCTCCACACGGATCTTAACGTGACCGTACTGGCCCTTACCGCCGGACTGACGGGCATACTTGGTGTCCTGCTCCACCTTTTTCTTGACGGTTTCCTTGTAGGCAACCTGGGGCGCGCCTACGTCGGCCTCCACCTTGAATTCCCGCAGCAGACGGTCGACGATGATTTCCAGATGCAGCTCGCCCATGCCGGCGATGATGGTCTGGCCGGTCTCGTCATCGGTCCAGGTGCGGAAGGTGGGGTCTTCCTCGGCCAGCTTCACCAGTGCCAGGCCCATCTTCTCCTGACCAGCTTTGGTCTTGGGTTCGATGGCGACACGGATCACGGGGTCGGGGAATTCCATGGATTCCAGAATGATGGGGTGCTTTTCATCGCACAGGGTATCGCCGGTGGTGGTGTTTTTCAGGCCGACAGCGGCTTCGATGTCGCCGGCGAACACCTCGTCAATATCCTCACGATGGTTGGCGTGCATTTGCAGGATACGGCCAATCCGCTCCTTGGCGTTCTTCGTGCTGTTGAGCACGGAGGACCCGGTGGTCAGGTGGCCGGAATACACGCGGAAAAAGCTCAAGCGGCCCACATAGGGGTCCGTCATGATCTTAAAGGCCAGGGCGGAGAAGGGCGCGTCGTCCGTGGAGGGACGGTCCTCTTCCTCGTCGGTCTTGGGATTGACACCCTTGATGGCCGGGATATCCACCGGAGAGGGCATATAATCCACGATGGCGTCCAGCAGCTTCTGCACGCCCTTATTCTTGTAGGAGGTACCGCAGGTCATGGGGACCATGTGGTTGCTGATGGTGGCGGCACGGATGGCGGCGCGAATTTGATCGCAGGGCACGTCCTCGCCGGCCAGGCACTTCTCCATAATGGAATCGTCCACCATGGAAACGGCGTCCAGCAGCTTTTCGCGGTACTCGGCGGCCAAATCAGCCATGTCGGCGGGAATTTCTTCCTGACGCATATCCTGACCCAGATCGTCGTAGTAGACCTCCGCGTTCATCTCCACCAGATCGACGATGCCCTTAAAGGTATCCTCGCTGCCGATGGGGAGCTGGATGGGCACTGCGCAGCACTTGAGACGGTCCTCGACCATGCGCAGCACGTTGAAGAAGTCCGCGCCCATGATGTCCATTTTGTTGACGTAAATCATGCGGGGGACCTTATAGTTATCGGCCTGACGCCATACGGTTTCAGACTGGGGCTCCACGCCGCCCTTGGCGCACAAAACGGTCACGCTGCCGTCCAGCACACGCAGGGAACGCTCGACCTCCACGGTGAAGTCCACGTGGCCCGGGGTATCAATGATATTGATACGGGTGGGCTTATACTGCTTTTCAGAACCGGACCAGAAGCAGGTTGTTGCAGCGGAGGTGATGGTAATACCACGCTCCTGCTCCTGCGCCATCCAGTCCATGGTGGCAGTACCATCATGGGTTTCGCCGATCTTATAGTTCACGCCGGTGTAGAACAGGATACGCTCGGTAGTCGTCGTCTTACCTGCATCGATGTGAGCCATAATGCCGATATTTCTGATATTTTCAAGGGGTGTTTTTCTCGGCATACTGTTTCTCCTAACTTACCAACGGAAGTGCGCGAATGCCTTATTGGCCTCAGCGGACTTATGTGTCTCTTCACGCTTTTTCACGGCGGCGCCTGTGTTGTTGGCGGCATCCATCAGCTCGCCAGCCAAGCGCTCCGCCATGGTGCGCTCACTGCGGTTACGGGCGTAGGCCGTCAGCCAGCGCAGACCGAGGGTCTGGCGGCGGACAGGGCGAACTTCCATAGGAACCTGATAGGTCGCGCCGCCCACGCGGCGGCCCTTGACTTCCAGGCTGGGCATGATATTCTCCATGGCCTGGGTAAAGACCTCAATGGGGTCTTTCGCGGTTTTTTCCTTGATCTGGTCGAATGCGGAATAAACCACCTTCTGCGCCACACCCTTTTTACCGTCCAGCATAATGCTGTTGACCAACTTGGTCACCAGCATGGAACCATAAATGGGATCGGGCAGGACTTCTCTTTTGGGAACATTACCTCTTCTGGGCACTATGCTTCCCTCCTTCATAATTATTCTATGATCTCATAGGTACTCAAAAGGCCGACTGAGCCTTCCGTGAATGCCTGCCGAAGCGGTATTGCTCACGCAATATATAAACCTTTCGGCAAACTTTCAGTGTTGTCCTTATTTGGACTTGGGACGCTTGGTGCCGTATTTGGAACGAGACTGCATACGACCGGTGACGCCCTGTGCATCCAACGTACCGCGGATGATATGGTACCGAACGCCGGGGAGATCCTTGACACGACCGCCGCGAATCATCACAACGGAGTGCTCTTGCAGGGAGTGACCCACGCCGGGAATGTAGGCGGTCACTTCATAGCCGTTGGTCAGACGCACACGGGCGATTTTACGCAGTGCAGAGTTGGGCTTCTTGGGAGTCGCGGTTCTCACGGCGGTGCACACGCCTCTCTTCTGAGGGCAGGACAGCTCGGTTTCCTTGTTCTTCAAGGTGTTCAGACCAAACTGCATCGCGGGAGACGCGGACTTGTAGGTCGCCTGTTCTCTTCCTTTACGGACCAGCTGATTAAAAGTAGGCATTAAATTTCTCCTTTCTTACATCATTATTCCGGCAGCCGCTTTACACAGCCGCCTTTATTTTTTACGGAAAGCCTTGCGGCTATTCCGAAAAAATCCAAAAACCCGGGAAATACCCGATTTATTTGAGGACCGCCACCACCGAAGCGCCCACGGCGATGCGGCAGGCCTGGCCCAACTGGGACAGGGTGAAGCCGTTTTCCACGGGGATGCCCTTTTCCGCGCAGCTCTCGGCCACCGGAAGGGTGATTGCGGGGTCGGCGTCACAGGCGAGATACACCCGCCGGGCACAGCCGTCCCGAATGACTTTGCGGGACTGCTTCACACCGATTACCTTCTCCTGGGAAGCAAGTTCCGTCAGCACAGGGCAGCCCTCCTGAAATCGCATAGCAAAATTCGCGGAATACACCCGCGCAGTTGTAAATTATATCATGACAAAATTTATTCGTCAAGTATCCGGCAAAAAGAAATTATTCTCTTGCTTTTAGGCCGTTTTGGGGGGAGATTTAAACCCGCCCCAGGCCATTTTCCGCATTTTTTCGGGTTGAAAGGGTCAAAAACAGGACCGTGGGAATCCCACGGTCCTCAGCTTGTCGAAAAAGCCTTTTCGACAAGCTGAGCCAAGTTT
>JAVVPH010000156.1:0-4810 GCA_036655835.1 Oscillibacter sp. | reverse complement strand
AAATCGGATGCACACCATCAAGGCCGTCATGGCGGTGCTGATGACCCAACCGTGAGTGGGCCTTCCTCCGTGGAGGCGGCAAGTCCGCAAACCACAGCGCGGCAAGAATACCCGTCCCACAGCCCCCGCCATTCGGCAGAATGGCGGGGGCTGTGGCTGTCGAAAAACCACAATGTGCTGTAAGAAGAATCGGGGGATCGTGTGAAAGGGGGCCGATGAGGCCCCACTTTCACGCCCTGACGCACAAAGCGCGCCGGAGCATCCGCCCACAGCACGGGGTCAAATAGTACATATTTTGCCCCTGCGCTGTGGGCTTTTCTTGACAGCGCCCCTCATTCCGCATACAATAGGGCAAAACAAAAACAGAATGGGGAGGACCCACGGATGGAACGTTCCGCCGGCATAGTACTGCCGCTTTTTTCTCTGCCCGGGCCTTACGGCATCGGCTCTCTGGGGGCGGAGGCTTACCGCTTCGCCGATTTTCTCCGCCGGGCGGGCCAGACCTGGTGGCAGGTGCTGCCCGTGGGCCCCACCGGTGCCGGGGACTCGCCCTACACCAGCGTCTCCACCTTTGCCGGGAACCCGCTGTTCATTGATTTGGACCTGCTGGCGGCGGAGGGCTTGCTGGAGGAGACGGATTTGCGTGCCGCCCGGCTGCCCGCCGGCCCCATTGATTACGCCGCACTCTGGAAAAACCGGGAGCCGTTGCTGCGAAAGGCGTACAGCCGGGGATATGACGCCGCTGCCGCCCAGGTCGCCGCGTTTACCGAGGAAAATCCCGGGGTGAAGCAATATGCGCTGTACCGGGCCGTGAAGGCCCATTTTGGGGAGTTGCCGTGGACGGAGTGGCCGGACGCCGCCATCCGCCGCTGTGAGGCCGCCGCCGTGGCCCAGTATCAGGACCTGCTGGCGGAGGACGTGGCCTTCCACCGCTATGTCCAGTATTTGTTCTTCCGCCAGTGGCAGGCCTTCAAGGCCTACGTCAATGCCCAGGGCCTGCGTCTCATCGGCGATTTGCCCATTTACGTCTCGCTGGACTCCGCCGATGTGTGGAGCGAGCGGCGGGAATTTCTCCTGGGCGAGGACGGCCTGCCCACCCGGGTGGCGGGGGTGCCGCCGGATTATTTTTCCGCTGACGGACAGCTCTGGGGCAATCCCCTCTACGATTGGGCGGCCCAAAAGGCCAACGGCTTCGGCTGGTGGATTCGCCGGGTGGAGGGCGCGGGGAAGCTGTTTGACGCCATCCGCATCGACCATTTCCGGGGCTTGGAGAGCTATTGGGCCATTCCCGCCCAGGCAAAAACTGCCCGAGAGGGAACCTGGGAGCAGGGCCCCGGCATGGATTTGCTGGGCACGCTCACCGGTTGGTTCCCCCAACTGACCTTCATCGCCGAGGATTTGGGCCTGCTGACGCCGGCGGTCCACCAACTGCGGGAGGCGGCGAAGCTCCCCGGCATGAAGGTGCTGGAATTTGCCTTTTCCGGCCCGGACAACGCCTATCTCCCCCACCATTACACCCCCCACTGCATCTGCTACACCGGCACCCACGACAACGACACCGCCCTGGGCTGGTACACCCACGCCACGGCGGCGGAGCGGGCCTTTGCCGCGGAATATCTGGGGGTGTCCGACCCGGAGGCGGTGTGCCAAGCACTGCTGCGGCTGGGGCAGGGAAGTGTGGCGGAGCTGTTTATGGCCCAGATGCAGGACTATTTGGCCCTGGGCAGCGAGGCCCGCACCAACATCCCCGGCGTGGCCGCAGGCAATTGGCGCTGGAGATTGCGTGAGGGCGAGGCAAGCGAGACTTGCGGGGAAAAAATTCACGCCCTCACCGCCGCGTTTGGCCGCTGTTCGGATTGACGAATCGGCCCTGCCGTGCTACAATTACCCAGTCTGCGGGAAGAAGCTTCTGACCGCCGACCCAACTGACAATCTGTCGTTCTGGCGGGCAAGGATGCGTTCCGAGCCGTAAGACGGGGAAACTGCGCGGGGGCCATGCTCTCCGCGTTTGGAAACGCTGTGTTTCATCCCCTTCGCCGGAATGGCGGAGGGGATGATTTTTGCGTGGAAGGGGGAAAATTCTATGGAAACCCGCGTGGCTGTGCTGGCCATCATTGTCCGCCAAAGCCCCGCCGCGGAGGAGACACCTGCCGTGGCCCGGCTCAACGGTCTGCTGCATGAATATGGGGCGTATATTGTGGGCCGCATGGGCGTGCCCTACCATGCCCGGGGCGTGAATATTATCTCCGTGGCGTTGGATGCGCCGCCGGATGTGATCTCCGCCCTGTCGGGCAAAATCGGAAAACTGCCGGGCATCACCGCCAAAACGGTGTACGCCCCGGAATCAACGTAAGAAAAGGGAGAAAAATCAATGAAACAATGTAAACGCGCCGTGGCCCTGTGCCTGGCACTCCTGCTGTCCCTGACCCTGCTGACCGCCTGCGGCCCCAAAACGCCTCCCGCGCCGCCGGAGGTCCCGGCGGAGGAAGCTGTCACGCTCCGGGTGGCGGCGCTGAAGGGCCCCACCGCCATGGGCCTTGTGAAGCTGATGGGCGACAGTGAGGGCGGCGACAAGGCCTTTGGTGACTATGCCTTCACCATCGCCGCCTCTGCCGATGAGCTGACGCCCCTGCTGCTCAAGGGCGAGCTGGATATGGCCTGCGTCCCCGCCAATCTGGCGGCGGTGCTGTATCAGAAAACAAAGGGACAGATTGTCACCCTGGCGGTGAATACCCTGGGCGTGCTCTACGTGGTGGAAAACGGCAACGCCGTTCGCTCTATTGCCGATTTGAAGGGCAAAACCATTGTGGCCGCCGGAAAAGGCTCCACGCCGGAATATGCCCTGCGGTATTTGCTGACGGAAAACGGCCTGAATCCCGATGAGGACGTGACCATCGACTGGAAGAGCGAGCACGCCGAATGTGTCGCCGCCCTGGCCTCCGGCGGGGCCACCATCGCCCTGCTGCCCCAGCCCTTTGTCACCGTGGCCGGCAGTAAAATCCCCGATTTGCGGATGGCACTGGATTTGACGCAGGAGTGGGACGCACTGCAGAACGGCTCCGCCCTCCTCACCGGCGTGGTGGTGGCCCGGCGGGAGATCGTCGAGCAGTACCCGGCGGCCACGGACCTCTTTTTGCAGGGCTACGGCGCGTCTGTGGACTGGGTCAACGCCCATGCCGCCGACGGGGCAAAGCTGATTGGCGACTACGGCATCGTGGATGCCGCCGTGGCGGAAAAGGCCATCCCCTATTGCAATATCGTCTGCATCACCGGCGGCGAGATGAAGGCGGCGCTCTCCGGCTATCTGGGCGTGCTGTTTGAGCAGAACCCCCAGTCGGTGGGCGGTGGACTGCCCGAGGATGACTTCTATTACGGCGCGTAAGCCAAAATCGAATATCCGCCTTTGGGCGGTGGTCTGCTGGCTCCTGGTGTGGCAGGGGGCCAGCATGGCCCTGGGGCAGGAGATTTTACTGGCATCTCCTGTCTCTGCCTTGCTGCGCCTGGGGGAGCTGGCCCTCACCGCGCCGTTTTGGCAGGCGGTGGGTTGGTCCGCCGGGCGGATTCTGGGGGGCTTTCTGCTTGCCTGTCTGCTGGCGGTGGTCTGCGCGGCACTGGCGGCCCGCTTCCTCCGCTTTCGGGAGCTGTTGGCCCCTCTGGTTGCGGCGGTGAAGGCGATTCCCGTGGCCTCCTTTATTATTTTAGCCTTAGTTTGGCTGTCCTCTGAAAATTTGTCCCTGCTGATTGCCGCATTGATGGTGTTTCCCGCCGTGTACGGCAGCGTGCTCACCGGCATCACCCAGACGGACAGGGAGCTGTTGGAGATGGCGCGGGTGTTCCGGGTGCCGTTTTCCCGGCAGCTCCGGGGCATTTATCTGCCCCAGGTCCTGCCCTATTTCCGCACGGCGGTGTCTCTGGGTCTGGGCCTGTGCTGGAAGGCCGGCGTGGCGGCGGAGATCATCGGCCTGCCCCGGGGCTCCATCGGCGAGCGGCTCTACACCGCCAAAATCTATCTGGAAACGGCGGATTTGTTCGCCTGGACCGCCGTGATCGTGGCGGTTTCCGTGCTGTTTGAAAAGCTGTTTTTGCGTGGGGTGGACGCCGTGGCCGGAAAGGTGGGTGCCTGATGGAGCTGCAAGTGGAAAATCTCTGCAAAGCCTACGGCGGCAAGGCGGTTTTAAAAAACGTCAGCTTCACCGCCGGGCCGGGTGTCACCTGCGTCATGGCCCCCTCCGGCGGCGGAAAAACCACGCTGCTGCGGCTGCTGCTGGGTCTGGAAACGCCGGACAGCGGCCGTATTTTCGGGGCGGAGAATGTCCGTTGGTCCGCGCTGTTTCAGGAAAATCGCCTGCTGGAGCAGTTGACGGCGGCGGAAAATATTCGCTTTGTGCTGGGCCCGCTGTATGACCCGGCGGCGGCGCTTGCCCTGTTGGAGGCCCTGGGCCTGGGGGAGGAGTGCCAACGGCCCGTCCGGGATTTTTCCGGCGGCATGAAGCGGCGGGCGGCCCTGGCCAGGGCGCTGTTGGCCCCCTGCGACGCACTGGCACTGGACGAGCCGTTCACCGGCTTGGATGGGGAAAATCGCCTCCGGGCCATGGCCTGCATCCAAAAATACGGGGCGGGAAAGCCCATTTTACTGGTGACCCACCAGAGTCTCGACGGGGCGGAGCTGAACGCCCAAATGGTCACGCTATAAGCGCAGCAACGCGGGCCGTCACCCGGCCCACCGTGGGGGTGTCTGCCCGGCAAAGCACGCTATAAGCGCGCCAACGCGGGCCGTCGCCACTGCCTGTGCTGTCGGAGGGGGGGCCGA
>JAVVPH010000155.1:930-4826 GCA_036655835.1 Oscillibacter sp. | reverse complement strand
GGGCCGCAGCAGCAGCCGCGGTGTCTCTAAAATATAGTCTCCCGTGTTTACTCTTGCGTTGTCTCCTCCACAAATCCGCCCAGCTGCCCCAGTACCTTGGGCGTGCAGACGGCGGTGACGTCAATGGTGTCGCTGTATCCCACGTCCTCCACCTTGGCCTCCCGGTACAGCATATCCAGCACCCCGCCCTTGTCGTAGGGCAGGTGAATCACCACCCGCTTGGCCCCCTTGTCCAAAAAGCGGTCGATGATGCCCAGCAGCTCGTCCACACCCGCGCCGGTTTTGGCGGAGATGGAGCAGATGTCCTCTCCGTGGGGCATAATCTCCCCCGGGGTCAGCCGGTCGGACTTGTTAAACACATTCACCCGGGGAATCTGGTCCGCCCCCAGCTCCGAAATCAAAGCCTCCACCACCTGGACCTGCTGCTGCCAATCGGGGCTGGACACGTCGATGACGTGGAGCAGCAAATCCGCGTAGGTCAGCTCCTCCAGTGTGGCCTTAAAGGCCGATACCAGTTGGTGGGGCAGCTTGCGGATAAAGCCCACGGTGTCGGATACCACCACGTCCAGCGTGTCGGATACCGTCAGCAGGCGGCTGGTGGTGTCCAGGGTGTCAAACAGCCGGTCGTTGGCGGAGATGGCCGCGCCGGTCAGTTGGTTGAGCAGGGTGGATTTCCCCGCGTTGGTGTAGCCCACGATGGCCACCACCGGGATTTCATTTTTCTTCCGGCGGTCCCTCTGGGTGCCCCGCACCCGGCGCACGTCCTCCAACTCCTCCCGCAGCTTGTCAATTTTGCGGTGGATGTGCCGCCGGTCCGTCTCCAACTGCGTCTCGCCGGGTCCCTTGGAGCCGATGGGTCCCTGTCCGCTGGTGCCCGCCTGGCGCTCCAAATGGGTCCACATGCCCGTCAATCGGGGCAGTAAATACTGATATTGGGCCAGCTCCACTTGCAGCCGCCCCTCTTTTGTCTTGGCCCGTTGGGCAAAAATGTCCAGAATCAGCCCACAGCGGTCCAGTACCTGCACCCCCAGCAGCTCCGTCAATACCCGCAGCTGGGAGGGCGAGAGGTCGTTGTCAAAAATGGCCATGGTGGCGCCCACATTCTCGCAGTAAAGCTGGACCTCCGCCACCTTTCCCTCGCCGATGAAGCTGTGGGGGTCCGGGGAGGGTCGATTTTGCAGCACAATGCCCAGGGTTTCACCGCCGGCGGTTTCCACCAGGGCGGACAATTCCTCCATACTGGACTCGTCCGCGTTTTCTCCTTTTTTCAGTACCGGGGAGTTCAGCCCCACCAGTACCACCTTGTCACGTATTTCCTTTGTTGTTTGCATAGGTTCTCCTTATTGTTGATAGGCCGCTGCCACCTCACCGGTATAGATGCGGTGCAGACCGCCTTTTTTGCCATAATAGGGCAGAATGTGGTCCTGATTCAAAATGCAATCCAGCTGCATATCCTGGACGTAAAGCTTCTTGCACACCAGTACCCACTCCGCCTCTTCAAAGTAGGGCGCGTCCCCCGGACCATAGCGCAGGGTCAAGCCGCAGGCCTTGATTTTGTCCACGTCCCGTCCGCTTTTGCTCCCGCAGAGCTGCATGGTTTTCTGTTGCGAGTCGGGCAGTACCGACACGGTAAAATAGTCGTGGGCCTCCATAAATTGGTAGGTGTACCGCTCAGGGCGCACATAGACCGTGCACACCGGAATACCCCAAACCCGACCCAATTGGCACCAGCCGATGGTCATGGTGTTGCATTTGGTTTTGTCTCCGGCGGTCAAAAGTGCGTTTTGGGAGCCGAACGCCGCGTAAACATTGGGTGTCCATGCCTGTATATCCATCTGCTTCATGGTAAACCTCCCCCATCCTCTGTTTTAGAGTGTCCCCCTGCTTATTCTGCCTCAATTATATGCCGCAGAGCCTGAAAACACAAGAAAAACCCGTATCCTTACGGATACGGGTTTTTTGTGACGTGTCAGCGAGCTTACTTGCTCAGACCGAACTTCTTATTGAACTTGGCCACGCGTCCGCCGGTATCAACCAGCTTCTGCTTACCTGTAAAGAAGGGGTGACACTTGGAACAGACCTCCACCTTAATATCCTTCTTGGTAGAACCTGTTTCAATCACATTACCGCAGGCGCAAGTAATTGTAGTCTGCTGATAATTGGGATGGATTCCTTCCTTCATTGCCCATGTTCACCTCTTTCTTATAGCATTGCCCTCTCACAAAGGCGTTGTTTAGTGTAACATAAAAATTTTTTAATTGCAAGTAGTTTTCTAAAAAATCAAAGCTTTTTTTGCAGAATTTTGCAAACCCCCGCAAACTCTGCCCTTGCGGCCCGTCAATCGGGTTTCAAGCCCGGGAAATTCCCCTGATTTTTCGTCCCCCGGCCCTCCCGCGCAGCCGCGTGCCCCTTTTCATCGTTTCCCCGCAGTGGCCCGCCGGGGCCGCCCGAAACGCCTTTGCCTCACAGCTCCACCACTTCTCCAGGCCCCAGGAAATACAGCAGCTTCCGTGCCACCCTCCGCTCCAACACCCGCTCCAGCGCGCCGCTGTACGCCGATAGCTGGGGCCGATAATGCTCCGCCCGCGCCTGGGCCTCCTGGCGGTTTTCCACCCGGTCGGTCTTGAAATCCACCACGGTGATGCCTTGCTCCGTCTCAAAACAGCAGTCCACCACGCCTTGCAGCAGCATTTGGTCCCGGCTGTCGGCGGCGGGGTCGTAGTCCGCCGCGCTCATCAGCAGCGTGAAGCGGTATTCCCGCAGCACCCGCCCGCTCCGGCGAATCTCCTCCGCCAGGGGCGATGCCACAAACCGCTCCAGGGACGCCGCGTCCACCGCCTCCGCCTGCTCCCGGGTCAGCAGATTTTGCAGGCGCAGCGCGGCAATCTGTCCCGGCACATCCCCATTGGAAAAATCCAAATATTGCAGTGCCAAATGGGTGGCTGTGCCCCGCTCCGCCGCCGTCAAGCCCCGTTGCACCTGACGGAATCTGGGTTGGGACAGGGGCCGCAAATACGGCGTGTGGGCCGCCTGCTGGGCAATTTCCTCGTCCAGTGCCCGCCCCTTCAATTGCGTCGCCGTCACCTTGGCGGGAAGTCTGGTTTCCAGGGCATGGGGATAGGAAAATTCCAGTATTCCGGCATCAAAGTCCGCGTTCTCCTCCGCCGTTGTCTCCTCAAAACGCCGGGAAACCGGCCGCTCCCGAAAGTCCTCGCTGTCATGTATAACCACTTGCCACGGACTGGTATTCCCGGTGTACAGCTCATCCACCTCTGTTTCCGCAAGCTGGCGCAGAGGCGCGGCCTCCGGGCGGCACAGCAGGGGCAGCAGCACCCAGTCGCCAAAGCTCTTCCCGCCGGCCACCGTCTCCGGCAGAGCGGGACAGCGGGCCATCGCCGCCAATTTTTGTAAATGGCCGGGGGCGAAATACACCGCGTCCACCAAAATCAGCTTTTCCTTGGGCCGGGTCATGGCCACGTATAAAATGCGCTGTTCCTCCGCCAAATTCTCCCGGCGGAGCGTCTCCTCAATGGCCTGTCGGGCCAGGGTGGGATACTTGATTTTCCGTTTGGTGTCCACCCGCCGGGGTCCCAGCCCCAGGGTGGGATGGACCAGCACCGGGGTATCAAAATCCTGGCGGGAAAAGGCGTGGTCCAAATCCGCCAGAATCACAATGGGAAATTCCAGTCCCTTGGACTTGTGAATACTCATCAATCGCACGCCGCCCACAGCCGTCGCCCCCCGGACCTGGGGCGGTTTTTCCTGCTCCAATAGCTGGCGCAGTTGGGTCACAAAGGCGAAAAGGCCCCGGTAGCCGTTGCGCTCAAACTGCTCCGCGTACTCGCTGAGGGCGATGAGATTTTCCTTCCGCTCCGTGCCGCCCTCCATGGCCCCGA
>JAVVPH010000155.1:0-920 GCA_036655835.1 Oscillibacter sp. | reverse complement strand
AATACATTCTGTTCGTTGTAAAGGTGCCACACCAGCCGCTGAACGCTCATGTCCCGAGCCGCCAGCCGCAGCTCCGCCAGCGTCTCCAAAAAGGCCCCGCAGTCCGCGCCGCCGTCGGCCTCCACCGCGTGGTAAAAATCGTCCTCCCGGGTTTTCCCGCGGATTTCCGCCAAGCGGTCCGGCGTAAACGCGAACAGCGGCGAGCGCAAAACGGAAATCAGCGGCACATCCTGCCGGGGATTGTCCAGAATTTGCAGGAAGCTGATGACCACAGAAATTTCCATAGTGTGGAAGAAATCACCGCGCTCCTCAAAGGAGCAGGGAATTTCCCGCTCCGCCAAGGCCTGGGAAAAAGCCGCCGTCCGACTGCCGGGGGAGCGCATTAAAATCACAATATCCTCGGCGCGGCAGGGGCGCAGCCGCCCGTCCTCCCCGGTGACGGGGTAGCCCTCGTCCAGCAATTGCCGGATGCGCAGGGCCACAAACCGGGCCTCCGCCGCCAATTTTTTCACCGGTTGGTCGTTCTCCGCCGACTTTTGATGGGCGGAAATCAGGTGAAATTCCGTGTCGCAGTCCTCCCGCGCCGGATAGTATTCCGCGCCAAAATGCAGGGCTTCCTCCTCTCCGTAGGCCATCTCCCCCATTTCCACGGATAAAATGTTCTCAAAAACGAAATTTGCCGCGTCCAAAATCTCCTGTCGGGAGCGGAAATTTTGGGAGAGCAGCACCTTGCGTTCCTCCCCGTCCTCCGCCTCGCTCCAAGGCTTGAAGCGGTGGTATTTTCCCAGGAAAATGGTGGGGTCCGCCAAGCGAAAGCGGTAAATGCTCTGCTTCACATCGCCCACGGTAAAAAGGTTCTGTCCGTCCTTGGAAACCGCCCGAAAAATGGCGTTTTGCACCTCGTTGGTGTCCTGATATTC
>JAVVPH010000154.1:0-4900 GCA_036655835.1 Oscillibacter sp. | reverse complement strand
CCGCCATCGTAGGCACCGCCGCCACCACCCGCAAGCTCCCCATCTACTGCGTCCAACGTGACCAAAAAATGCTGTCTTTGAGCTTCGACGCGGCGTGGGCTGATGGAAGATTGCGGTAAATAATTCAAGCATGACCAAGAAATTATTGATAAGTTGGCACTGGAAAAAGCATTACGCGCTTAGCAATATGAATACCAAAAGGACACGATTTTTAGTCGTGTCCTTTTCTTTTATCCAAAATCAGAAAGAAGATGCCAAAAAGCCTAGCATTTTTATGGGCTTTTTTGACAAGCTACTCATCTCGTCAAAAAAGTGTTTTTGGGCCGGGTCACAGCACGAGGCGCAGGGTGAATAAGCCGGCTTCTGCGGTGAAGGAGTAGAGGCCGTTGTGTTTTTCTGTGATGGAAACGATGTTTCGCACGCCAAAGCCGTGGCCTGCCCTGTGGCTCTGGGGCGCGCCGTCCACCATGTCCACCTGCCCCATATAGGGATTTTCCACCAGAAGCAGCAGCTTGTCGTCTCTCATTCTGCACTCTACACGCACCGTTTTTTCCCTGCCATCCGTAACCGCCCTGGTTGCGGACAGGGCATTTTCCACCGCGTTGGATAACAGCGCACACAGCTCGGTATCCCCAAGAGAAATCGTTTCCGGCAGGGTGGCATCCACACACAGGTTCACGCCCTGCTTTTTTGCCTCGGCCGCAAAGGAGGACAAAATGAGATTGACCGTTTCATTTGCGCAGTAGCGCACCGGCGTGATGGCGTCAATATCCTGCTGCACCTCCAGCAGGTATCGCCGCAGCTGGTCCGTGTCCCCCACGGCAAGGTAGCCGCCAATGAGCGTGAGATGATGGCGGATATCGTGGCGGTAGCACCGGGCCTGCTCCTGGGCACCCTTCAACTCGTCCATGTGCTGGCGGGCGGCCTTGAGCTGGATGGACAAAAGCTGCCGCTCTTGCTCACTGTCCCCTCGGCGGCGCAGTTCGCCGTAGTAGAGGACAGCAAACGCCACATAGCATAGGCACACCATGCTGGGCATGAACTCCACCACCATCTGCGCCCCGCTGTAAAGCGCCTCGGTGTAAACGGTGACGGCATAATCAAAGATATAGTACGCCGCAGGGACGATGCCAAAGAGAAGCAGGGATTTTTGAGAAAGATTCATCAGTTGGCACAGGGCGGGGGCCGCCCAGCGCCGCAGCAGAAGATACAGGGGAATGAGCAGGGCGATATCCACGGCGTAGTACGCGATTTGACTGCCGGAAAGATAGAGGGCCAACGTGCCAAACCAGTTGGCGAACTGACAGCAGAGGTAGGCCGTGAGCACACTGACCAAAGACCGCAGGGGCGGCCTCTTGCAGAAAAAAATCAAAAAAAGTATCAGAGGAAGATGGACGATGAACGGGTAGAGCTTGAACGTGGCATCCAGCCCCCAAAAATACCAGCTCAGCACCTGGACCACAAGGAAAAACAGCAGTAGAAGCACCGTTGTGGCGGGGCGGGAATACCGCTTTTCCACGCCGGCGAATTGGATGCTGGCAAGGATGCCGAACAACAGCAGCAGCGCATAATTGAGCATTGCCAAAACAGGTTGCATGTTCATCCTCCCTCCTTCGTCTTTCTGTCCCGAGGCAGCACGGCACAACGCTAAAGCATGGGCACAAAGCGGTAGCCCTCACCCCAGACCGTCTCCAGAAAAAAGTGTCGGGAGTACGCACTTTCCAGCTTCTTGCGCAGGCGCGAGATATGCGCCTGCACCGTCTGCCCGCCGTCCCATTGCTGAGGCCCCCACACCTCGCGGTAGAGGCCCTCCGGCGTACAGGCGTGGGGCGCGTGCTCGGCCAGCAGCCACAGAAGGTCGAATTCCGTGGGTGTCAGGATCAGCTCCGCTCCGTCCAGCGCCGCCTTGCGTTGGGTCAGGTCCAGAAGCAGCGGCGAGAAGCAGAGCTGCGTTCTGCCCGGTCGGGTGAGTCGGATGCGGGCCTCCACCTTGGCCCAGAACAGATCCGCCGGGGTGTCCTTGGTGATGTAATCAACCCCGCCTGCCGCAAAGCCCCGCAGCTGGATTTCCGGATCGGTCTGGCCGCTGAGGAAGATCACCGGCGCTCCGGTCTGCTCTGCCAGCCGCCGGCACAAATCAAAGCCGCTCTCGCCGGGGAGCGTCACATCCAGCAGGACGCAGTCAAAGCAGGCGGCGTGTTTCAGGGCCTCCGTGCCGGTTCCGGCGGTATCCACCACGCAGCCCCGCTCCCGCAGCCGCCGGGACCAGGTGGCAAGCTCCGTCGGTTCGCCATCCACCAGCAGGATGCGCCACGGCCCCTGGGTCACGGCGGACTTGGGGGCGGAAGCGGGGACCGGGGGCGGAGCCTCCTGCTGAGACGGGAACAGCAGGCGCAGATAGGCATCCTTAACACCGGCATACAGGGCCCGGGCCACCGGCACCGTATGGTCCGTCTTGGTGACGGCCCCCTTGGCGCTCACCGATTGAAGCTGCTTGAGATTCAGGAGAAAGGAACGGTGAACCTTCATAAATTCCGAGTGGGACAAGAGCTGCGTCTCAAAGTCCGACAGGGCCGCTCTCAGCTCCCGCACGCTGCCGTCGGACAAATGGAAGGACACCGTTTTGTTCATGACCTCCACATACTCCAGCCGAGAAAAGGGAATGCGGGCCAGACCGTCGCGGCCTTTGATGAGCAGGGCCTCCTCCTCTTGGACGTCCAGCTCGGCGCACACCTTGTCCAGCAGGGGGAACAGGGTCTTGTCCGTGGCGGGCTTTAAGGTATAGTGATACGCCCCCACCGCGTAGCTCTCCACCGCGAACTCCGGCGAGGAGGTGAGGAAAAGGATGCGCACGACCTTGTCCAGCTCCCGCAGCTCTCTGGCCGCCTGAATGCCTCCGAAGCCCGGCATCAGCACGTCCAGCAGGATGAGGTCGTACTCGCCGCCGCGCATCCCGCTCAGCAGATCCGTGGCGTTCTCAAAGGCGCGCACGCAAAGCGATACGTCCCGCCCGGTTTCGTATTCACACAGCAACACGCGAAGCCGTTCCAGCTCCCGGGGCTCGTCATCACAGATGGCAATGCGCATCGTTTCCCCCTCCTCCCCACAGAAAACTCATTTTATTATCCTGTAGTATACCATACTATTTTTTGACTTGCAAACCTTACAAAATTGCCGTTGAGGTAGTTTTATCGACAGTTGGCGCGGCAGATGGTTTTTATGGCGGCGTTTATGTTACCGTAGAAACAGAAAGATTTTACCCTTGCAAAGGAGGCGCCGGAATGTGGATTCTACCCTATCTCATCACAGGTGTCTGCGTCCTGCTGCTGGCCATCGTGTGGCTGGTGGTTTCCCAGCGGCGGCTCTCCCGCCTGAAAAACGCCGTGACGCAAACCGACAAACTATTCACCATGCACAGAGCACTTTCCGCTCAGGCTCGGGATGGCCCCAACGCTCAGGCGGCGGCGCGGATGCTGGAAAGCAGCCGAAATCTCTACCACGACAGTGTCCACAGCTACCACGACGCACTCAAGCGGCCGACAAACCGGCTCCCGGCGCTTCTTTTGGGCTTTCATCCCATAGGCCGGTAGAAATACGCCGGAATTAGGCGTCCGCGATCCTCAAAAATCATTTGGCCCCGTGAAGTAATAAAGGAGGAGACTATCCATGAAAAAAAGAATGCTCAGTATGGCCCTTACCCTCTGCCTAGTGCTGTCCCTGCTGCCCACAGTGGCGCTGGCGGCGAACGCGACTACGGTTATATTGGTGACCCAGACGCTAAACGGCACAAACTCTTATTTGGTAAATGGCGCTGCGGCTGATTCCGGCACGCTGGGAACCGGTGGTTGCACCGCATACTTTGACGCTACCACCGGCACGCTTGCGTTAAAAGACGCAACCCTCAGCGGCAGCGACTATGGCATCTATTGTCCGTCCGGCGACCTTACCATCCTGCTGGAGGGCAGTAACACGGCAAGTGCTTCTAGCTCACACGCCATTCAGTGTGATGGTACTCTCACCATAAAAAACGCAGAGGGTAAGACCGGCTCGTTGACGGCTGCTTCTACCCTACCGTCCGGAAACGGCAATGGCATTTGGGCGGGCAATTTGGTCATTGAAAGCGGAGAGGTAACCGCCTCCGCTGCAACCGCTATAAACGGCATCTATTCGCACGATACCATCACCATCAGCGGTGGAACGGTGACGGCAAGCGGTGGGAGCCATGGCATTCAAGCCGATACCAGCCTGTCTGTCAGCGGAAGTGCGGTTGTTAGGGCAAGCACCACGTCTGGCGACGGTGCGATTGTAGGGTCAATGGAAGGGGCACCCACAATAGACACCACCACCCACAATGTCTTTGCAGGTGCCGATGACGCAAACGCGGTTCTGAATGGACCTCCCAAGACCTCTAAATTTGCAAAGCTGGTGCCCGGCGTGACCATTTCGGGCAAGATTACCGACGGAACTACCGCCATCCAGGGCGCAACCGTTCAAATCCGGAAAAGTGATGCCGACTTCGGCGCACCCGCCACCACGGCGGCTAACGGCACCTACACCACCCAGACCGTCCCCCAAGGCGCATATACCCTCAAAATCAGCAAGCCGGGGTATGCCGACAAAATCGTCTCAAGCTTTGATGTGGCTGATGCCTCTGTGACCGACAAAGACGAGACGCTGACCTCCAACGCAACCGTGATGGTGGGCAGCACCCCAGTCACAAACGGAATCAACATTACCTATTGGCTCAACGATTCCACTACCCCCGGCGGCATAACCGCTACAGGGGCTACCAGCGCAAACTATCATGTCAAGTACGACCCCACAGCCCCGACCCCGACCCTTACCCTAAAGGGCGCAACCATCAGCGGATCAAACGGCGGTGCAAGCCGTGGCGGGGCCA
>JAVVPH010000153.1:0-4924 GCA_036655835.1 Oscillibacter sp. | reverse complement strand
TGGCGAGCCAAAAACACGCAGGAATACTGACGTATTGCAAGGGTTTTTGGCGATGCCCAGACGGGAAAGATGCCGCTAAAATCTGCGGCGGGATTGATGCAGAGGTTCCCTGACGGTGCCGGTCACGGCTTTTCGCTGTGCGCCGCCTTTATTTCGATGTCTAGGCCGGTTAAATACCGGCGCAGCACGTCCAGGGCGTTGTTGGCGGCCAGACCTTGGATGCGGTCCCGGCGGCGGCGGCCTGCGTCCATGGTCCGGCAGAGGGTTTCCTCCGGCGTGGCAAGACCGATGTACACCAGTCCCACGGGGTTGCCCCGCTCGTCGCTGTCCGGCCCCGCTACGCCGGTGACGGACAGTGCCAAATCCGCCCCGGTGATCTGCCGGACACCCTCGGCCATGGCCTTGGCGCACTGGGGGGAGACGGCGCCGTATTGCTCCAGCAGGGCCTGGGGCACGCCCAGTACGTCCGCCTTTACCTCCGTCCAATAGGACACCACGCCGCCCCGATAAACGGCGGAGGCCCCGGGCAGGGCGGTGATGCGCTGGGCCACCAGTCCGCCGGTGCAGGACTCGGCGGTGGCCAGGGTCCACCCCCGCTCCTTCAAACCCGTCAGGCAGACGGCCTCCAAGCTGGGGACATCCACGCCGTACACGTAATCGCCCAGTACGGCGCAGACCTCCTCCACCACCGGGGCCAACAGGGCCTGGGCGGCCTCCGCGTCGGCGGCCTTGGCGGTGGCCCGGAGACGGACCTCCCAGGGCTTGGCGTAGGTGGCGAGACTGGGATTTTCCATGTGGCTCATCCGCTGATGGAGTCGCTGGTCCACAAAGGATTCCCCCAGACCGAAGGTCATGATGTCCCGGGAGACAATGGTTTCGTTTGACAGGCCCCGCAAATAGGGCTCCACATGGCGGTGGAGCATGGTTTCGCACTCGTGGGGCGGGCCGGGGAGCATGAGAACGTGGACGCCGCCGCTTTGAAAGGCACAGCCCGGGGCGGTGCCCACGGGGTTGTCAAACACCACGCAGTCCTGGGGAAGCTCCGCCTGCTGGGTGTTGTTTTCCGGCATGGGGGCGTGGAGCGATCCCTCGTAAAAGGCGCGGATTTCCGCTAAAATCTCCGGGTGCAGCACCAATTTTTGCCCAAAGCTTTGGCAGATGGTCTGCTTGGTCAAATCGTCATAGGTGGGGCCAAGCCCCCCGATGGTGAGGAGAATGTCCGCCCGGGCCCGGGCCAGGTCCAACGCCTCCCGCAGCCGCTGGGGATTGTCCCCCACCACGGTGTGCCAAAACACGTCAATGCCCAGGGTGGACAGGCTCTGGGACAGCATCTGCGCGTTGGTGTTGGCGATGTTGCCCAGTAAAATTTCCGTGCCTACGGCGATAATTTCAGCTCTGTGTGCCATATTTCACCCGCATCCATTCCTCGCCCGCCAGCGAGCGTTCCACCAAGCCCTCAATGTCCAGCACGGCCTCCGCCGCCTGCACGTCCTCCACCTTGGGCCGGGTGTGGGGATGGCGGGGGGTGAACACGGTGCAGCAGTCCTCATAGGGGAGGATGGAGGTGTCAAAGGTGCCGATTTCCCGGGAAATGCGGATAATTTCCGCCTTATCCATGCCGATGAGGGGCCGCAGAACCGGCAGGTCCACCACGTCCTCCGTCACGCCCAGGGCCTCCATGGTCTGACTGGCCACCTGGCCCAGGGACTCCCCGGTGACCAGGGCCCGGGCACCGGCCTTTTTCGCCACAGCCAGGGCGAGACGCATCATAAACCGCCGCATAATCAGGGTGAAATACTCCTCCGGGCACTTCCGGCGAATTTCCTCCTGAATTTCCGTGAAGGGGATGATGTGGACAATCATGCGCCCGCAGTAGGCCGTCAGCAGCTGGGCCAGAGCCAGAACCTTGTCCAGTGCCTGCTGAGAGGTGTAGGGCGGGGAGACGAAATGCACCATTTCCAGCTGCACGCCCCGCCGGGCCATCATCCACGAGGACACCGGACTGTCAATTCCGCCGGAGAGCAGGGAAACGGCCGTGCCGCCCATGCCCACCGGCAGGCCCCCCGCGCCGGGGAGGGCGGGGCCGTGGACGTAGGCAAATTTCTCCCGGATTTCCACGTGTACCGTCAAATCCGGCGTGTGCACGTCCACGGGGACCGCGGGGAACAGCTCCGCCAAATCGCCGCCCACGGCCTGGGAGAGCTGGATGGAGGTCATGGGGAACAGCTTGTCCGCCCGCTTGCTCTCCACCTTAAAGCTCTTGGCGGCGGCAAATTCCCGGGCGAGATAGGTTTTCGCCGTCTCCACGATGGCGGCCACGTTTTTTTCGCAGGGCACCGCCTTCGCCACTGCCACCACGCCGAATACCTGCCGGCAGGCGGCCTCGGCGGCGGACACGTCGCACTCCTCGCTCAGCGGCTCCACGTAAATGGTGCTCTGGCGGGTGGAAACCTGAAAGCGGCCGTGCTGATTCACCCGGCGGCGGATGTTGTTCACCAGCTTGTCCTCAAAGGAGCTGCGATTGAGGCCCTTGAGCACCACCTCGCCCAGTTTTAAAAGCAATAGTTCGTTTGTCATCGTGACCTCCTGCGGTTTATCCGTTCATTTTGATAATTGTCTGATATTATATCGCATTTTCCCCCAAATAAAAAGCCCCTGTCAAAAAATCGCAGAAAGCCGGTACCTGTTTGGGTACCGGCTTTTTGCATTTAATCTCCCCGCAGCAAAAACAATCGCAATACCTGCTCCGCCAGCTTCCGCTCCCGGGGGGTGCAGCGGGCCAACAGCGCGTCCAGCCCGTCGGGTTCCTCGCCGCCGTCCCCCGGCGCGTCCTCCTGCCCGAAGAGAATGTCCTCCAGCGAGAGGCGGGAGGTCCGGGACACCTTAATTAAGGTGTCGATGGACATTTGCGAGGTCCCCACCTCCAACTGCCCGTAATATCCGCTGGCGATGTCCGCCAATTCCGCGAACTGCTCCCGGGTCAGGTGAAGATTGTTCCGCTGCCGGCGCAGTCGCTGCCCGATGGCAATGCGCTCCTGTTTTGTCATGTGCCGTCACACTCCTTTCCGTTCCGAGTTTAGTTTATGGCGGGAGAGGAAGCGACGGAATAGGTTGAAAGATATTGATTTTTGTTACTTTATAGCGTATTTTAGAAGTGGGTAAAACCTTGAACACTTAGAGCCGCAACGGATTCAGCCGATGAATCCCAACGCATGTTTTCATGACACAATTGTAACATAATTCCAAAAGCAAAACCAGTAAATTGGAAAAATTTGCAGCTTTTACAGGGAAAAAACGGAAAACGGAACGACAAGTCATGCAGTACATACTTGTAACATGAACGGAGAGACGGAATGAACGAATACGTAGTAAATCGCCCCGACGAGGCGCGACTCAACCGGATTTTGGCGGAAAATTCCACCTCGGCTGCCGGGGCAATTTTGCATCTTGCGTGGCAGGCGGGCCTGCTGCGGGAGGAAATTGTGGACCTGAGCTGGGCGCAGGTGGACCTGGTGGACCGGCAAATCCGCCTGCCGGGGCGGTTGGTGCCGCTGTCGGCGGCGCTGTTCGACTACCTCCGCGCACTCCGGGAGGAGCGCACCCGCCGGGCGGAATGGGTGGTGCTCTCGGACCGGGACGGCACCCAGTTGGCCCCCCAATCCGTGTCCCGCCTGGCCCGGACGGCACTGGACAAGGGCGGTCAGGAAAAAATCCGCCTCATCGACCTGCGCCACGACTTTGTTCTGCGCCAGCTGGCACAGCACGACTGGCAGTACGTCTCCCGCATCACCGGCGTGGAGGCGGCGGCGCTGAACGCCCATTTTGGCGCGCACCTGTCCGCGCAAAAAGTCTCCACCCGCATTTCTCAGGAGAAAAAGGGCCCCATCGACGAATTTAAGCTCTGGAAGCTGATTCAGGACGAGGCCCTGTCCCCGGTGGGGGTGGCCCTGACGCTGACGTGGCAGTTGGGCCTGCAATTGGACGAAATCATCGCCCTGCGCTGGGACCAGGTGGACCCGGACCTCCTCCGCCTGCCCGGGCGGGATATGCCCCTGAGCGGCGGCGCGCAAACGCTGCTGTGCGACCTGCGCGCCGCCACCCCCATCACCCAGCAGGCCGTGCTGATCGCCCCCCGCTCCCGCAAACCCTTTGACCGCACCCGCCTGTCCCGCCTGGTCCGGGCGGCGCTGATTCGCAGTGGTCTGGACAACGTGACCCTCCGGGATTTGCGGATGGATTGCGACATTCGCGCCGGGGGAGAAAATCAGGTCCTGCAATACGTCAAGGCCCACGGCTGCATCACCCGCGCCCAGATGGAGACCCTGCTGGGCCTGGGCAAAAGCCCGGCCTATAACCGCCTGCGGCAGATGGTGTCCCGGGGCAGACTGACCCAAATCGGCGGCAAATATTACCTCGCTGGCACGGTGGTGCCCCCGGCGGAGCAGGCGGCGGTGATTTTGGAATATCTGGCCCGGGAGGGCTTCGCCTACCGCCAGGACATCGCCCGGCTGCTGCGCCTGGATGTCAGCCAGTGCCGGGGCGTGCTGAAACGGATGGTGGACGCGGGGCAAATCACCCAGGTGAAGCAAAAATACCTGCCCGCCTAGGGCAACTTTTCCACGGAGGAAAAAACCAAAAAATCCAAACTTTGTTACACTTAAAAGCAAAGCAAAGGCAAAAAAGTGCGCCGTTTATCAATCAAATGACAACGGCGGCAAATCCATAGACAAAGGGAAAAATCCGGGTTAGATTAAATCATGCGATTGGACCAAGGCTCCGTTGCCCACCTTTTTCAGGCTTGATGTGGGTCGGCTAGCCCTGACATGAATCCTGACGGGCAGGCAAGGCCGCCGACAGTCCGACGTAAAATTTTAAGGAGGATACACTATATGAAGAAGTTCCTTTCGTTGGTTCTGGCTCTGGT
>JAVVPH010000152.1:0-4942 GCA_036655835.1 Oscillibacter sp. | reverse complement strand
CCCTCGCTGCTGAATTTGGAGCTGACGGAAAGCGCCTATACCGACAACCCCGCCGCCATGAAAAAAGTGATGTCCAAACTGCAGGGCCACGGCTTCACCATCATGATGGATGACTTTGGCAGCGGCTATTCCTCTTTGTCCCTGCTCAAGGACATCCAGATTAACGTGCTGAAAATCGATATGCGCTTCCTCTCCGTCAGCGAATTTCCCGGCCGGGGAGAGAATATTGTTGCCTCCGTAATTCGCATGGCCAAATGGCTGTCCATCCCCGTGATTGCCGAGGGTGCCGAAACCGCCCAGCAGGTGGATTTTTTGCGGAGCGTGGGCTGCGACTATGTGCAGGGCTACTACTTTGCCCGGCCCATGCCGGTGGCGGCGTATGAGCGGCTGTGTACGGAGTTATCCTTCGACGCCCAGGGCCTGACCGCGCAAAAGGCCATCCACGACCGCTACGAAGATTTGTTTTCCTTCGACCCGGAGATGAAGTCCCTGTTCGGAAACACCCTGCAAGCCGCGGTGATTTACGAATTTTCCGATGATAAAATCGAGCCAATTCGGGTAAACGAGGCCTATTACGCCCTTTTGGGCCACGAGGATATGCTGGCCAACGCGCCGAATATGCTGGACCTCATCGACCCGGAATACCGGGAGCCGCTGCTCAATCTCTTCCGCGCCTGCGCCAAAAGCCAGTCTGTGGTGGAGGGGGAATATACCCGCAGCCGCGCCATCGGCAATCCCGTCTGGATTCACACCCGGCTGCACTACGCCTCCATGGTGGGCAACAAGCACATTCTCATCGGGGAGCTGACCGACATCACCCTGCGCCGGGCGCTGGATTTGGAGCTGCAAAAATACAAGGCCTCCTGGCTCAAACACAACCGGGCCATGCCCACCCTCCTTCTGGTGGACGACGAGGCGGTGAATCTTCAAATTTTGGAAAAAATCCTAGAGGGGCAATTTCAGTTTTCCGAGGCAGAAAACGGCCAGGCGGCGCTCAAGCGTCTGGAGGACAAGGCCAACCCGGTGGACCTGATTTTGCTGGACCTGCGTATGCCGGTGATGGACGGCAGGGAATTTTTGCGCCGCAAGCAGGCCGCGCCGGAGCTGCGGAGCATTCCCGTCATCATCACCACCGCCGATGACAGCGCGGACCAACAGGCCGCCCTGTTCTCCCTGGGGGCCAACGACTATATCATCAAGCCCTTTATTCCCGCCGTGGTCACCCGCCGGGTGAACAACGTGCTGGAATCCAACCGCCGCTTTCAGGAGATGGTGCGGGAATTTAACACCCTGTCCGAGCAGGTGAAAACAGACCGGATGACCGGGCTGATGAACCGTGTCAGCGCCCAGGAGCTGATTACCACCCGCCTGGAGAGCGCGGCGGAGTCTTGCGCGATGGTGATGCTGGACATTGATAACTTCAAGCAAATCAACGACACCCGGGGCCATGATTACGGCGACAAGGTCATTTGCGCGGTGGCGAACCATCTCCGTTTGCATTTTCGCCGGGAGGATGTGATCGTTCGGATGGGGGGAGACGAATTTGCCGTCTTCGTGGCCAACATCCCCGACGTGGCCCTGGTGGAGCAAAAGGCCCATCAGCTCTGCCGGCGAATTGCCGACATCCAAATTGACGGGCAGGACGCGGGGATTACCTGCAGCGTGGGCATTGCCCTCTCCTCCCCGGCGGAGCACTCCTTTGAAGTGCTGTATCACCACGCGGACAAGGCGCTGTACAGCGCCAAATGCCGGGGCAGAAACATGGTTTCCATCTATGGCGGGGAAACCGCCGCCACCTCCATCAGCAAATGGATCACCGACGCGGAGAGCGTCCTTGACGCCATCAACGACAGCATTTACGCCTGCGACAAGGACAGCTACGAGCTGATTTACGCCAACGACAATCTCTGCAAATTCGCGGGGGTTTCTCTGGCGGAGTGCAAGGGGAAAAAGTGCTACGAGGTTTTGATGCACAAAACCGCCCCCTGTCCCTTCTGCCCCCTGCCCAAAATTACCGAGGGCAAGGTCTATACCCGGCTGTTTTACGTGCCGGATCAGCCCCAGACGCTCCTCATGCGGGGGCGGCTGATCAACCGCAACGGCAGATTGGTCCACTTGGAGGTCGCGGTGGACGTGAGCGAGGTGGACGGCGCACAGTCCAATTGGAAGGGAGCCAGTGATGATGAAAGAGCATGATTGGGAGCGAGAAACGCCCCAAACCCCTCCGCTGCCGGCGCAGGAGGATACCGCCGCCGTTCTCCGCTATTGCGGCATTCAGTGCTGGACCTATGATCCCGGAGATGACAGCGCCGCGTCTGGCAACAGCTCCATGGCGGAGCTGGGGCGCTTAAAATCCTGGCCCCATTTTCCCCAGGCTCTGCTGGACATGGGGCTGATTCACCCATCCAGTGCCCAGGCCTGGCTGGAGCTGCACCGCCGCGTCCGGGCAGGCGAGGCGGAGGTTGTCAGCGAAATTTTGGTGGTGGAGGAGGGCCTGCCCATCTGGAAAAAAATCCACTATCACTCCAGCTTTGACGCCAGCGGTCAGCCCACCCGAGCCACGGGCATTGCGGAAAATATCAGTGCCTATAAAAATATGACCGAGCACTATTCCCTGGCGGCAACGCAGTGCGGGGTGACCATCTGGACGTTGGATGTTGCAAACCGCACCCTGTACGACCTAAAAAATTCCACCCATATGAAAATTTTTGACACCCTCACCACCATCCCCAACGTGCCGGAGGCTTTTGCGGCGGAAGGAAGTCCGCTGTATGCCGAGGATTATCCGGCGCTGTACGAGATGTTCCAAAAGGTGTATGCCGGGGAGAAAACCGCCACCAGTGCGGGACGCTGGTGGAATGAAACCCACGACAGCTGGTGGTGGTATGAAATTTCCTACACCACCATTTTTGACGAGAATGAAAGGCCCGTAAAGGCAATCGGCACCGCCATTGAAATTACCGAGCGCATCCGCCTGGAAGAACGCTATGAGGAGGAACTCAACTGGCGGAAGGTCCACAATCAGGACGTGTTGGGTTCCTTCAAGCTGAATTTGACCCAAAACATCTGCGAGGACGGACAAAGCGACATTCCGGCGATTCTGACCTTTCAGGGCGACGGAACGGTGGATGGCTTTTTTGCCCATGAGTACGCCGCCCATGTGGACGAGGCCGATTTGGCAGAATACAAAAAAATCTTCAACCGGGAGAACCTGCTCCAAGCCTATCGCGGGGGAAAAACCAGCGTTTCCCAAGAGACCTATATGAGCTTTTGGGCCAACAAGGTGCTCTGGATCAAAGTGGAGCTGGATATGTTTCTCAACCCCCGCACCGGCGATCTAGAAGCCTATATCTACGCCACGGACATTGACCAGAAAAAAATGTCCCAGGCGTTGGTGGACGCCGTGGTGAAGATGGACTTTGACTATCTGGCCCTGCTGGATATTGCCTCGGGCAACTGCGTGGTTTTTGCGGAGGCAGAGACGCAGACCCGTTTCCCCTCGTTCCACTCCGGCAATTACAGGGAGGAGGTGGAAACCTACGCCCGGAAGTATCTGGTGGAGGAGGACGTGACGCACAACATCCGCGATATGTCCGTTGAAAACCTGTTGGAGCAGTTGGCGCGGCAGCCCATTTTCACCGCCTATTGCCGTGTCAAGGAGTCCCGAAGCCGCATCAGCCGGAAAAAGCTTCAATTTTCCTATCTGGATGAGAAGCGGCGAAAAATCATTGTCACCCGCACGGATATCACGGATATTTACAACGAGGAGCAGCGGAAAAACGAGGCCTTGGGCAACGCGCTGTTGGCGGCCCAGCAGGCCAGCACGGCCAAATCCGAATTTCTCTCCCGGATGAGCCACGAAATCCGCACCCCCATGAACACCATCATCGGGATGTCCGCCCTGGCCGCCGACTGTGTGCAGGACCCAGCGCAGGTGTCGGAATATCTCTCCAAGGTGGGGATCGCCGCCCGATTTTTGCTGTCGCTGATCAACGATGTGCTGGATATGTCCCGCATTGAAAGCGGCAAGGTGCTCATCCGCCACGAGAAAATTCCCTTTGAGGAGTTTATCGGCAGCATCAACAATATCTGCCACGCCCAGGCCCAGGAAAAGGGCGTGGAGTACGACGCGATTCTCCTGAGCTTCACCGAGGAGTGCTACATCGGCGACGCCATGAAGCTCCAGCAGGTGCTGGTGAATATCATCGCCAACGCCATCAAATTCACCCCCGCCGGGGGCAAGGTGCAGCTGCTGGTCCACCAAGACAAGCTCACTCAGGACGAGGCCCTGCTGCGCTTCACCGTGAACGACACGGGCGTGGGCATCAGCGAGACGTTCCTCCCCCAGCTCTTCGAGCCCTTTGAGCAGCAGCGGGGCGGGTCCACCACCCCCTACGCCGGCACCGGGCTGGGCCTTGCCATCTGCCGAAATCTGGTGGATTTAATGGGCGGAAAAATCAGCGTCAACAGCATTGAGGGCGTGGGCAGCGAATTTACGGTGGAGGTGAAGCTGGGCATTGCAGCCCCAAGCCACAATGCCGGAAAACCCCTTATCCCGCCGCACTTTGACCAGCTCAAGGCCCTGATTGTGGACGACGATGTCGTCATCTGCCAACACACACAGCAAGTGCTGGCGGATATGCGTCTCCAAGCGGACTATGTCATCTCCGGTGCCAGGGCGGTGGAGACGGTGCGGGAGAAATGGGCCAAGCACGCGGCCTACGACATCATTTTGGTGGACTGGAAAATGCCTGAGATGGACGGCATTGAAACCGCCCGGGAAATCCGCAAAATAGTCGGTCCCGACGTAAGCATCATCATCATGACGGCTTATGACTGGGCCGCCATTGAGGAGGAGGCCAAGCAGGCGGGGGTCAATTTACTGCTGTCCAAGCCCCTGTTCAAGGCCTCCCTCCACTCCGCCATTGAAACGCTATACAGC
>JAVVPH010000151.1:0-4983 GCA_036655835.1 Oscillibacter sp. | reverse complement strand
GAGCCGGATAACGACCCCGACGAGGGCTACGGCCCCGGCGAAAATCCCCTGGAAAACATCGTGACCCCCGAAGTCCCCCTGGCAGACCTCCCCGAGACGGAAATCCCCCTGACGGAGCTGCCCGAGACGGAAGTTCCTCTGGCGGAAGCACCCGCTACCGGCGACAATCTGGCCATGTGGATTATGGCGGCAGCCATCTCCGGCTTGAGCCTGGTTTGGCTGATGATTTCCGGCAAAAAGCGTGAGGACGAAAACGCCGAATAAGCGATTTCTAAACCCTCGCAAAAAAACCCAAAAGGGGGCGCGGTTGCACTGGCTGCAACCGCGCCCCGTCCGTTTCTCCGCCCCGGGCGGCTTGCTTTTGCAATTTTGCCGGTATATACTATTTACAGAATACGAATTTATTTTGAATATTTTTGAAAAAAATCGTCAAAAAGAGGAAATTATGAAGAAAAAAACGCGCGTTTTTCTGCTGATTTTTATGGCATTGGTATTTATTGGAAGTTCTGCCGTCCTGCTCTATCGCACGGCGCAATATAAACAGGCCGCAAAAACCGACGCGGAAGCGGCCCAATTGGTGGACCTGCCGGACGTTGCCGCCATCGTCCCGCCCCCGGCCGACCCGGAGGAAAACAGCGCGGTGCTGCCGGAAATTCCGGCGGAAGCTCCCCCGGAAAAACCCAAGCCGGTCTACGTGGACCCCTACGCAAAAGCCTTGCGGGGCATGGACTTCACGGCTTTGCGGGAAGCAAATCCCGACGTACTGGGCTGGATTTTAATTCCAAATACCCCTGTTTCCTACCCCCTGGTGCAGGGCGCGGATAATCAATATTATTTGAAGCGGAATTGGAAAACCTGGACCAGCGTGGTGGGGTCTATTTTCATGGAGTGCAAAAATAGCCCGGATTTTTCGGATTTTAATACAATTATTTACGGTCACCGCATGAATAACGGCTCAATGTTTGCTTTTTTGAAACATTATAAGCAACAAAGTACCTACGACGCCCACCCCGCCATCTACATCACCGACGACGCCGGCTCCCGGAAATACGAAATTTTTGCGGCCTACGAAGTCAGTACAAAAAGCAGCACATATCTCCTCGGATTTGCTGATAACGCCGCAAAACAGAACTTTTTAGACGATTGTGTGGGCCGCTCTGTCATTAAAACCCAGGTGGTCCCCACGGTGAACGACCAGATTTTGACCCTCTCCACCTGCACCGGCAACGGTCACGCCACCCGCTGGGTGGTCCAAGCCCGGCTGAAGGGCGAAACGCCCCCGGAAGCACCGGCGAAAATCCCAGATAACCCCACGCCCGCAACGCCTCCGGTCAATCCCGCACCGGAACAGACCCCGCCCGCTCCCGCCAATCCCCCGGCGGCGTCCCCCGCCAATCCCCCGGCGGTCAATCCGACGGAAAAAACGCCGCCACCTGCCGCTCCCGCAACGCCGGAAGCGAGCTGAATCCATACTGCCGCAATGCGTTCACTAGTGCGGGCATCCTCTGTTTTCAAGGCCGCTGTCGGGCGGTGGAGTCAAGAGCTGACCCCGCCGCCCGGCGGCGGCCTCTGTTCCTGTTCACAAAAAATTGCCCGAGGTTTACAAGCCTGCGAAAAAGTGCTACACTGAAACCCATTCAAGAGGGAAGGGTGGATGCTTCATGAGCCGTGAAACCGTGCTGGCCCTGCTCCGGGGCCGGGAGGGGGAATTTCTCTCCGGCGAGGAGATCAGCGGGCAGCTTGGCTTTTCCCGCACCGCCGTGTGGAAAGCCGTGGATGCCTTGCGCCGTGAGGGTTACAACATTGAAGCCCGCACCGGCTTGGGCTACTGTCTGCGGGCCGTGCCCGACGCGCTGACGGAGGCGGAAATCCGCAGTTTCCTGCCGCCTACGGAGGTGGTGGGCCGCAAATTGTGCTGCTTTGACCAGCTGGAATCCACCAACACCTATGCCAAGCAATTGGCCCTCACCGGCGGGGAGGATGGCACGGTGATCACCGCCAATTGCCAGACGGCGGGCCGGGGCCGGATGGACCGCAGTTTTCAATCCCCCCGGGACAAGGGCATTTATTTGACGGCGTTACTCCGCCCTGACCTGCCGCCGGAGCGCCTGCTGCCGGTGACGGCCCTGGCCGGTGTGGCGGTGTGCGACGCGGTGGAGCAGGTCTGCGGCCTGCGGCCCCAACTGAAATGGCCCAACGACCCCGTGCTGGACGGGAAAAAGCTCTGCGGCATTTTGACGGAATTGTCCCTGGAGGGGGAGACGGGGCGGGTGCAGTCGCTGGCCCTGGGCATCGGCTTGAACGTGCTGCAAACCCCGGCGGATTTTGACCCGGCGCTTCGGGAGACAGCCACCTCACTGGCCCAGAGTCTGGGGCGGCCCCTGTCCCGCCCCGCGCTGGCGGCGGCGCTGATTTCGGCGCTGGATCGGCTGTATGCCGCACTGCGACAGGACCAAACGGCGGATTATCTGGCGGCCTATCGCCGGGATTGCGTGAATTTGGGCCGGCAGGTGCAGTTACTGCGGCCTGACGGGCGGGAGACGGTCACGGCCCTGGATGTGGACCGGGCCTTCGGCCTGGTGGTGCGCAAAGCGGATGGCACCCAGGAGACGATTCGCTCCGGGGAAGTCTCTGTTCGGGGCTTATCCGGCTATGTGGAATGACCATCGGCCTTTCCCCGCCGCACAGGCGAGACATGACCGGGAAAAATAAAGCAAGGAAGTGTGGACGCTTGAAGGAATACTGGGAATTGTTTATTACATTCGCCAAAATCGGCGTGATGACCTTTGGCGGGGGAGCCGCCATGCTGCCCATGCTGCAGCGGGAGATTGTGAATCGGCTGGACTGGGCCACGGAGGAGGAGCTGATGGATTATTACGCCATCGGCCAATGCACCCCCGGCATCATCGCCGTGAACACCGCCACCTTTGTGGGGCAAAAACGCAGGGGGAATTTGGGCGGCGTGGTGGCCACCATGGGCATTGTGTTTCCCTCATTGGTGATTATTTTGATTTTGGCAGGGGTGATTACCAACGTCTCCCACTTGGCCTGGGTGCAAAACGCCTTCGCCGGGATTCGAGCCTGTGTGGCGGTGCAAATTTTTAGTGCCGTGATCAAACTGGCGAAAAAGGCCATCGTGGACGGCTGGACGGCGGCGCTGTTCATCGCCGTGTTTGGCCTGAGTATCCTCACGTCCTGGTCCCCGGTGTGGTTTGTGCTGCTGTCCGCATTGGCGGGCATCGCGCTGCATCTGCTGGGCTTTGGGAAGGGGGCAAAGGCATGATTTATCTGCAATTGTTCTGGGAATATTTCAAGGTCGGCCTATTTTCCGTGGGCGGCGGCATGGCCACCATCCCCTTTCTCTACGACCTCTCCGGCAAGACCGGCTGGTTTACCCACGCGGAGCTGGCGGATATGCTGGCGGTGTCCGAGTCCACCCCCGGGGCCATCGGCGTGAATATGGCCACCTATGTGGGCTTTACCACGGCGGGGATTTCCGGCGCGCTGGTGGCGACCATCGGCTTGGTACTGCCCTCCATCATCGTGATTTTGCTCATCGCCCGGGTGCTCAAGCAATTCCGGCACAACCGCTTTGTGGAGGCCGCGTTTTACGGCCTGCGCCCTGCCTCCACCGGGCTGATTGCCGCGGCGGGCGTCACCGTGGCGGGAATCGCCCTGATGAATGTGGATTTGTTTCAGCACTCCGGCCTGTGGACGGATTTTTTCCGGTGGAAGGCGTGGGTTCTGGCGGCGGTGGTGCTGGTGCTGTCCAACTGGGTGAAGCCCACCCGCAACTGGCACCCCATCGTATTTATCGCGGCCTCCGCTGTGGCAGGGGTGCTGTTCCATTTTGCCGGGGTGTAAATGGATGAACATTTTATGAAAATTGACAAATTAACAGGAAAATCGACAAGCCGGGCTTGACTGTATTCCAAAAAATCGATAGTATAGAGCATATCAAGAACCATTGGGTGGGGAGGAAATCGTCATGGCTATGAAGCGCTGCCCTGAATGCGGGGAGAAATATTCGGACACCTATCAGCACTGTCCTTTTTGCGAGGAGGAGACTTCTTCGCACCGCGGACAGGAGATTCGCCGTTCCTCCGGCCGGGGCGGAAAGCGGGCCACCCGCCGGAGCCAGCCCAGTATGCTCAGCCCCATTTTGGTGCTGGTGATTTTACTGCTGGCGGCACTGTTGATTTATCTGCTGTTTGGCGATAAAATCGCGGAGAAATTTCGCGGCGACGAACCGGTTACGCCGCCCACACAGCAGACGGACCCGGCTGAACCCACCCCGCCGGACGTTGGCGGCACCACATTGCCCGGCGACACGGATATGCCGGAAACGCCGGACAGCCCCCAGAATGTCCCCGACGACACGAAATTTGCCAAGCTGCCTGAGACGCTAAAGGTGAACAACCCCGACTTTACCCTCTCCGCAGGGGAGAGCTTCGCGGTGAAGGTCACCTCCGGCGGCAGCGGCCCCTATACCTGGAGCAGCAGCGACGACGGCATTGCCTCCGTGGACGCGGAGGGCAAGGTGACGGCCATTTCCAAGGGCAAGGTCAGTATCACCGTCTATAACGCCACCGACAAGGGCACCGTCACCGTCTATGTCAAGGGCGGCACGGAGGTGAAGCCGACGGATCCCGCCGCGCCCCCCGCTGCCGGACCGGGAAAATTGAACACGGAGGACTTTACCCAGCCCGTCGGCTCGCCGGACGTGCAGTTGACGGTTTCCGGCACCACCGCCGCCATCACCTGGGACGCGGACAATCCCAAGGTGGCCACCGTCACGGACAAGGGCGTGGTCCACGCCGTGGGCAAGGGCACCACCACCGTCACCGCAAGCTACGGCGGAACGGTGCTGAAATGTATCGTCCGGGTGCCCCACTAAGCGCGTGGATTTTGAAGAGAACAACAGCCGGAGGCCGTATCCCATTGGATACGGCCTCCGGCTGTTGCTGCGTTTAAAAAGAGTTT
>JAVVPH010000150.1:3314-4995 GCA_036655835.1 Oscillibacter sp. | reverse complement strand
GACGGCAGAAATGAAAAGGAGCCCGCCCATCGGCGGACTCCCTTTTTTAAATAGTTGCAAATACAACTGCGGAATTTAGGACTTTCGCATATACTAATATTACAGCAAAAAAGTCAAAAATTTTCGGGAAATGTTGCCAGCGCCGGGAAATGGGCGTATAGTTGATTCGCTTGCACAAATAACTCGGCGCGGTCCGAGGACCGCGCCGAGTTGTTTGACAGGTTTTGGATGGGACAGGGAACTTAGGTCAGCTAAAGATGCCGAGCACGAAGAAGGCATCAATCTGACCGACCAGAATGAGAATCATGCCCAGAGGCACGGTGACATAGATGCAGAATTTGAAGAACCAGTCAATCTTGTGGGTGCCGCTGATATGAATCTCGTCCAACAAGGTTTTGGGCTTGATTTCATAGGCCACCATGAAGCTCATCAGCAATGCGCCCAGCGGCATGGCGATACCCTCAGACCAGCAGTCCATAAAGTCCAGCCAGCAATCGTTCCAGCCGGAGATGCCGAACATCTGCTGTCCGGGGACCCACAGCCCGTTGGAGCCAAGACCGTCGATGGCGACGATGGCAGCTTCCACCACGATGGCGAGGCAGACAAGGGCCACAACCTTATGCCGGTTGCCCTGTTTGCCCTTGAGGGCGGCGCGGTCCAGGAAATAGGTGGTAATGACTTCAATCAGGGAGATGGCGGAGGTAATGGCCGCAATCAGCACCAGCAGATAGAAGATAACGCCGAAGAGATAGCCCACGGTACCCATGTTGGTAAACACGTCCTGCAAGGTGACAAACAGCAGGTTGGGTCCGCCCAGTTTGATTTCATTCAGAGGAATGCCGCTGTTGATGCCGTTGGCAATGGCGGCGGGGAGAACGGCCAAGCCGGCCATCAGAGCCACGGTGGTATCAGACACGACGATGATGGCGGAGTTTTTGACCAGACTTTCCTTCTTGTCCAGATAGGAGCCGTAAGTAATCATGGCACCCATGGCCAGAGACAGGGAGAAGAACAGCTGCCCGCCGGCGGTTGCCATCACCGTGATGAGGTTGGGCGCTGATTCCACGAAGCCTGCCGTCACGGCATAGCCGGGGACGAACATAAATTTCAACCCCTCCATGGCGTTGGGCAGGGTCAGGGAGCGGGCGATGATAATGACCAGCATCACAAACAGAGCCGGCATACCGATGTTGTTGAATTTTTCAATGCCGCCGGAGATGCCGCCCCGATTGATGAGGAAGCAAATCAGCAGGAACAGCAATGTGAACATCAAGCAGCCCAGCGGATTGGTGAGCATGGCGGTGAACAAATCGCCGCCGGAGGTGCCTGCCGCCACAGCGGGGAAGGCCAGGTTACTGAGGTTGATGGCCATGTACTCGATGCAATAGCCACCCAGAACGGAGTAGAAGCTCATGATGACAAACGGCGCGAACACCGCCAGCCATCCCACCCAACGGAATTTTTTTGACAGGTCATGGTAAGCGCCGATCACGCCCTTACCGGTTTTGCGGCCCATTGCCAGCTCGCCCATCATAATGACGAAGCCCACAAAGAACCCCAGAAGCAGGTAGACAATCAGGAATGTGAAACCGCCGGACTTACCCATTTTGTACGGGAATCCCCAGATGTTGCCAAGGCCGACAGCCGAACCGATGGCCGCCAGCAGGAAGCCTAGATTGCT
>JAVVPH010000150.1:0-3214 GCA_036655835.1 Oscillibacter sp. | reverse complement strand
CAGAACAGGAGCGAATGATGCAACAATTTAAGCCGGTTACCCAGCAAGACGGGGGAAAACTCCGGAAATTTTATCAGGATTGCCCCTATACGCTTTGCGAATATTCCGTGGGCACCAAGCTCATGTGGCGTGCCGCGCTGAACCCGGCCTGGGCGGAAATTGCCGGGTGCCTGGTGGTGCGCAACACGATTGACGGGCGGGTGGTGTTTGACTACCCGGTGGCCTCGGCGGAGGGGGACGAGGACGCGGCCCTCAGCGCCATTGAAAACGACTGCCTGGAGCTGGGAATCCCCACGGTGATTTCCGTGGTGCCGGAGAGCAAGGCCCCCCATCTGCTGGCGCGGTATCCCTACGTCCGGGTCAGTGATGTGCGCACTTGGCGGGACTATCTGTACTACCGGGAGGATTTGCAGTTTTTTGCCGGACGGCGGTACTCGGGCCAGCGCAACCACATCAACAAATTCCGCGCCGGCTGGCCAGAGGCAAGCTTCCGCCAGCTCACGGCGGCGGACGGTGAAATTTTGGACCGCTTTTGGGCGGACTACGAGACGGAGTTCCCCAAGGGGGACAACGCCAAGGCCAGGGACGAGCTGGCGCTGGCAAAAAAGATGCTGCGCCTGGTGAATAAGCCCTGGTTTATGGCCGGGGGCATGTTCGACGGGGAGAAGCTCATCGCCCTGGCCCTGACGGAGAAATGCGGCGACACCCTGATTATCCACATTGAAAAGGCCCTCTATTCCTATACCGGGGTCTATCCCGCCATGGTGCAGGCCACGGCGGACGCCTTTGGAGAGGGCTGTCAGTGGGTGAATCGGGAGGACGACGCCGCCGACCGGGGACTGCGGACCTCCAAGCTGCAATACGGCCCGGCGAAGCTGGCTCCCAAATACCGCTTTGAGCCGCAAAATGAACTGCTCTCCCATGTGAAGCGGATTCCCGAATTGACCACGGAGCGCCTGACCCTCTCCGCGCTGACGGCCGATGATATTCCCGCGTACAATGCCTTGGTGCTGGATGGGGAGCGCAACCGCTGGTGGGGCTACGACGATGTGGCGGGCCTGGGCGGCCCGGTGGGGGAGCGCAGCTTTTTCGATGTGGCCAACCGGGATTTTGACCACCGCGCGGCGGTGAATTTCGCCGTTCGGCTGGACGGAAAATTGATTGGCGAGGCGGTGCTGTACCGCTTTGACTGCCGGGGCGGCGCGGAGCTGGGCTGTCGGATCGACGGGGCCTACGCCGGCCACGGCTACGGCACCGAGGCCTTTGCGGCGGCGGCGGACTGGGCGCTGTATCGGGTTCACCTGAATCGGGTGGTGGCGAAATGCTATCTGGAAAATCAGGCGTCGTATAAAATGCTGTCCTCCTGTATGCGCAAGTCCGGGGCGGACGAGACATTTTACTATTTTGAAAAATTGGTATGAACAAAACCGGGACGCACATAAAGCGTCCCGGTTTTGCGTTTGCCCAGGAAATAGGCGGGGGCATGGGAAAAACGAGCGGTTCTACCGCCATGCCTTGGCGCGGGAGCCGGATTAAGGCAGGATGCCGGAGGAGGGGCGATGGGTGGTGTGCCCCAAGAGAAAGCCCACACTGCCGGAGACAAAATCCCGGAGCTGGGACAAGGTGGCGGCGGCGGGGCCGTCGTCGGCCAAAAAATTTCGGGACACAATCAGCAGCAGCAAAGCCGCCACCCCGACCAGGGCCACCACCAGTACCTGAAAGCGATTCTCCCGCTCCGGCGGGGCCTCCGACCTTAGCCGGATATAGCCGCTGCGGAGCTTGCCGCCCTCGCTGTCCGGGTGAAAGCCAATTTCCGCCCTTGGGGCGTCACCGTCCCGGGGGACGGCGGGCCGCCCCGCCCCGGGGGCAGGCGGCGGGGGTGGGAACTGGCAGGCGGGTCCTCCGCCCGCCAAAAAATTGGCGCTGATGAAATAACCGAAAATTGCCGACGAGGTGGTCCGAATCACCACGTCAATCATATTGCTCTCCTGAAAATTCAAAGAAAACAGGCTGTACCCGGATTGCGCCAGTAAAATGACCATTATGAGAATCAGGCATTTGTCCGCCAGAGGCACCGTCTCCAGACAGCCCATTGCCCACCTCCACCGCTGTGACAGCTTCATCATACCAGCCTCCCATCATTTGATGTTGAAAAAATACCCCGGTCAAGCATAGCGACCGCCTTTGCGCGCCGCTCCTTGACACGCCGCCGGGCAAGTGCCGATTGCCCCGGCGGTTTCCTATTTTATGTCCGCTGGGGGCGGGGGGTGTCACATGGGGCGGGTGCGGCATACGATAAGGCAGAGAAGAGCGCGGGGCATGACCGTCCAACCGCGCGATTTTCTCGGTATTTTTTATGCGGTTTTCCAAGGAAAGGAGCTTTTTTATGCCTGAGAATCCAGTCCTTACAGACGACCAGACCTGCCCGGCAATCGGGTATCAATCCGCCTCCATTTGCGTCCCTGTCACCGTGACTCCCTTTGCCAAAGCGGGCGCTACATTTACCAAGTGCTGTGGAAATCCCGTGGTTCTCCCCGGAAAAAACACCTGCGACGGAACCAAAAACGGTGCCTGTGTCTTTACCATCAGCCAGGACATCTGCGTGGCTGTGCCCATTGATTTCGGCGCGGTAGCCGCCGTGGGCGACACCTTTGTCCACTGCAACGGCGCGTCCACGGAGACGGACTGCGGCGATTGCAGCGTGGTCCCCGTGCTGCCGGATACCCCGGTGGTCCCCGTGGTTCTCCCGGAGGGGAAAAAATAAGGAGGGCGCAAGTTTTCCCTTTGCCCCCGTCCGCTGTCGCACAATCGGCGGATGGGGAATAGAATGGCACAGAGAGGCGTTGGCCTTTCACTAACAGAGCTTGCAAAGGAGAAATTTGTATGAATATTAGTGGGTTTGTGTATTACGACCCCACGCGCAATGCCGTACCCGGCACAGGTCTTAAAAATATTCCTGTGGCACTTTATAATACCGGAACAGGCACCGGCGTTGTAGCCCTCACGGATGCCACCGGCGCATACCAGTTTACCAATGTCCCCGCGGGGACCTATAAGCTGGTGGAAACCTGGGGCACCCCGGGCGTGGCTACCCCTGTGAGCTTCGCCGCCGCCGTCCCCATGGCGCTGCCCGCTGAGGCAGAGCCGCCTCTGTCCGTCGTCACCGTGACGCCGCCTCCCCTCGCCACCGCGCTGGATGCCATCACCCCCAACC
>JAVVPH010000149.1:0-5000 GCA_036655835.1 Oscillibacter sp. | reverse complement strand
GCGTGTTTTTGGCTTGCCAGACAAAAAATCTGCTCGCCAATCCACGCGACGGATTTAATCAGAGCTTCCTTAGAAATCCTCGCCAAACAACTCGTTTACATAAGTGGCTTTTCCGTTTAACATGGTCAGCAGGATTTTTGTTTCCGCAATGGTGTCAGACGGAATCTCATTTAAGTCTTTTTCCAGAACAACGAGGTCCGCATATTTCCCAACTTCGATGCTGCCGGTCTTTTTCTCCAAATGCATACCGTATACCGCGTTGATTGTGTAAGCTTCCAGGCACTCTTGAACCGTCATTTTCTCAGAGGCGGGTTCCAAAATCGGCCGGTCCGAATGGTTGCAAAGTGCGCGGGTCACGCCCATCTGAATGCCCTTCAGCGGTTCTGAACCCATCTCGTCAAAGGGCATATCGCTGCCAAGGGTGACCCTGCCGCCCGCTTTCATGATGGAGACCATTTCAAACTGATGATAGAATCGCGCACCAAGAACCGGCTCTGCCTCCGGGGCGCAGTAGTGCCAAATGCTGCTGGTGTTGGCCAGAACGTTGTACTTGCCGAAGAGCGGAATGTCTTTTGCATTGACCACATGGGTGTGGGCATTGATGATGCGCGTATCGTAGTAACCGGCCTCGCGGACCGCTTTTGCCGCCATCAGCGTCTCGTGAATGGTCCGATCTCCAATTCCGTGAATGTGGATATCAAAGCCCGCCGCTGCCGCGTCCAGACATACTTGATAAAGGGGTTCACCCTGGACCATCGGCTCGGCCGTGCTGGCATCGTCGCTATACGGCTCAAACATGCTGGCACTCTTTGATTCCACGGTGCCGTCATTCACAATTTTCAGCGTATTGATGTTGTACAAGTCGCTGTGAAATTTTGCGTTTCTCTCTTTTAAGAGACCCACGGCTTTTGAGATTCTGGCGCGGTCCTCCACCATCACGCAGCTGCAAAAGCGCTGTTTCAGTTCCCCGCGCTCCTCCAACCCCTTCATATAGGCCATGGATTTTGTCTCCAGGTTGTCAAACGCGCCGCAGTCGACAAAGCCAGTTACGCCCAATGCGCTGTATTTATCAAACATATCGTGATATAACTGCGTCACCCGCTCAGTATCAAACCACGCAAGGTGGTCCATAATCACCTGCTCAGCCACGGTTTCAATGATATTTCCGGTGAGCTCCCCGGCCTGGTTGCGTCTAAAGTACGAGTATCCCGGCATCGGGTCCGGGGTGTCCTTGGTGATGTGCAGCCGTTCAAAGGTCAGGCTGTTGCACCAGCCCTCGTGACCGCCGTTGCTCATCAGAAAAACCGGTTTATTCTTGCAAATGGCATCCAACTCCTCTTTGGTCGGTCCCATGTCATCGAATACCCATTCCGGATACCCGATGCCAAAGTAGGTTTCATTGTCGGGGTGTGCCGCGATGTACCCTGCAATCTCTTCCATGACATCTGCTTTTGTCATCTCCGCATCCAGCAGAATGCCGGATGTCAAAAAGGCGTGCAGCATCGGATGGCAATGCGCGTCAACCATTCCCGGAATCAGCATTTTTCCGGCCAAATCAATTACCTTCGCATCGCTTTCATATGCCGCAGCACCGGCATCGGTGCCGACGTAAACAATTTTGTCATCCTGTACCACAGTGGCGGATACGTAGGGCATTTCCTGATTCATCGTGTAGATGTGGCCATTTTTAAATACAGTAGTCATTGGTACGCCTCGTTTCTAAAAATTTTCGTTGTACTCGTTGCCTGACGCTTCCAGGCAATTGCGCCGGGACTTACAACAGGAATCCAAGCACCAGATACGCCACGGCTGTAATTGCCGCGGCAATCCAATAATACGGCTGGCAGCAGATGTACTGATCGTAAATTTTGATTCTGCAGGACTTGGCGGCAATGATGCCCAAATCGGAAATAACACAGGTGTTTGCGCCGAACAAAGCCGCAGACATGATGGCACCCAGGGTGAGCGGAACGTTTGCGCCCGTCGCGGGGAGTACCACAATCAACACGGGAATCAAAATCTGATACAGGGTATAGTTCAAGCTCAGCAGATATTCCTCCAAAGCGAAGTAGACAAAGAATATGAATGGAATGAGAGACGCAATGGGAATCAGTCCGCAGATATCCAGCACGAAGGACTCAAAGCCCATCGTCTGCATAACCGTCTGAATGCCATAACCAAAAATAAGAATAATGGTCATGTCCATCATGTCCTTGGTGCCCTGAATAAAGCAATCCACATACTCTGGAATGGTGAACAGGCCCTGCGCCACAAAAAGAATACCCGTGACCACAACGGCCACCGCGAAGGCTTTGAATCCGTCAAAGCCAAAGTAGAATAGGGCACATACAATCACAACCATGGGCAGAACCAAGTTCCAAACACTGACGTGCTGTTTGCGAGAATCGTTTGCGACCATTTCCTCAATCATGGCGGCATCATCCTCGTCACCGCTCTCCTCTGCACCCATCTGGATGCCTTGGTCTGCCAGTGTATAGGCTTTTTTCATGGGGCCGATTTTCGGGAATAGGCCAAATGCGAACAAAATGGCAATGATGCACGCCACAATGGGGAAAATTTGGAAGGGAATGGTCTGCATAAAGATTTTAGAGGCCTGCGCCAAATCGCCGCCCACCGTATCAGCCGCTGCAATCTGATAAATAACGAAATACCCCCACGCACCGAAGGGAAGCAGGTTGGAAACACAGGTGCTGAAGGTTTTAATGATAAAGGACAGCGCAATTCTCGGCTTTTTCATCATGTCCATCAGGGGAGAGAACGCCGCGCCGGAGGTCAGGGAGGCGATGTAGTCATCCACGGACATTGCGCCGGTAAAGATACCCGCGCTGGTCAGGACCAGCTTTTCGTTGGTGCCGAATTTTTTCAGGACTAAATCACCGAAGGATTTTGTCACGCCGCTTCTGGAGAACGCGACAATCATGCCGCCGCAGAGCACAAAGGACATAATCATGGAAACCACATCGGGCTGTATCAGATTTTCCGTTGTGGTGTTGACAAAGGCCATGATGGCGCCCTGCTTGTACCAGAGAATATACATGGACAACGTGCCCATGACGACGGCCTCATAAACTTCCTTGGAGACAATGGCGTAAATAAACAGACCCACAATGGGGAGCAGCAAGAGCGCGGTACCTTCTACCATGCTGTTGGGCAACAGGAATAACACAATGTTAAACACAATCCAGAATGCCCACAATTTTTTCCGTGTCGGATCTAACCTCGCCGGATTCATATAGTACGCGATTCGCTTAAATACATTACTGCTAGTCATTTTTGATACTCCTTCATCAGCACAATCCGCCTTTTTTGTTTTTCGGCTCCTATGGTACCAATATCCCGTGTCCACACCCTTTCTGTTGATGAGATGCGCAGAGACGTTGTATCTCTCCTGTTCCTGCGCTTTTTGAAGCCACTTGTCATTTCTCTGTTGGCACAAGTTGAACTTGATTCCGTTATACAATGGGTTCACCCAACCGTCCATTGAACAAAAGTTACACTGCACGCAAGTTATAACCTGGGTTATACGAATTTCAATGGTGAATTTGTGAAAAGGGCCTCCACTTGTGAATCTGTACATCTTTTTTGACAAGTGAAGAAAAATCGTGTACATTATAGCTATCACACTGAGTTGGGAATGAGAATATGCAACTGTTTGTTTATTGCTATAACGTTGTTTTCGTACTGCTGTTCGCAGTTGCACTAAGTGCTTGCTTTATGACTTATGGCGTGACCGAAAAGAAGGTCTTTCGGCATTTCGGGACGTTGATGTTTGCGTACATATTTGAATCCATCTATGTGGCCATCGTCATTGTGGCTGATTTTAACGTTTCAACCGATTTACTGGCATGGATATATCTGTTTTCCCTATTGATATTTTCCGTTGTGGAAGTGAATGTCGTCGGAAAAATTGTCTACAATTTGTTTGGGAAAACAGAGAGTTGTATGCTATACACCGTTCCCCTGACAGGCCTCGCCGTTGCCACCGTCGGATTGAGCATACCGGGGGAACTTGGCGCGCTTCTCACAATGAATATGTTCAGCTTTACGACCTTGGTTTTTTGCGGGCTATACGGGTATTTGCTGAAACGGAAAACGGGGTGCTATGAGAATGCCGCCAGATACAAAGTCCTTATGGGCGTGATGGGCGGCTCCTCTATTTTGGCGATACTGGAAAATATCATCTACGTTTTTTGGGCCAATGTGTTTGTGGATGAACTGCTTCCGTTTTATGAAAATCAAATCAATTTTTTTGAGGACGGTTTCTGCCTGATTTTGTCCGTTTGGCTGGTGCTTTTCACCAAAAAAGAGCGGGAAAAATATATGTCTCAGAAAATTGAAACGATTTTGCAGCAACGAATGAACGAATTTCAGGTGCGCCAGCAGGAAAAGTCAAAAATGGTGGGCAAAGAGCAGCTGGTGGAATTCTGCAAATATTATGGCTTGACGGAGCGGGAGACGGAGATACTGCGCTTGATTCTGGAGGGGAAGAGCAATCAGGAATTGAGCGAGGAATTGTATATCACCGTGGGCACAGTGAAGGCCCACGCCCACAGTATTTTTGGCAAACTGGAAGTGTCCAGACGGAGCCAATTGATGACCATGTTTATGAACTATGGCACGAAATAAAGGCCGCTGCGGTACAATCTCCGCTGAACCACCCGCAACGCCTTACAGCATATGACTTTTTGGGCGGAAAAAACTGCCATAAGTGCAAGGAAAACCGGGGCCGGGAACCAAAAGCCTGTACTTGCACGCAGTGGTCATGTGCAAAACGGGGAGAGATGTCTTTTGGGGCTCAAAAAAACAGCCAGTAGCAGGTTTACATCTGCCACTGGCTGTGAAAAATTTTGGATGATTTCATTGTCTTGACGGGGTGCGGTTCGTCCTGCGCATCGGCTCGCGCTTTGCGTTTTTTCTCTTGAAAGGGTTACAGGTGATGGTCCCGCAGCAGGCGCTTTGCCTGGTCCCACAGCTCATCG
>JAVVPH010000148.1:0-5021 GCA_036655835.1 Oscillibacter sp. | reverse complement strand
AGGCAATCGGATGCTGTTATCTGTCAGATTTGCACTCCGGCTGCCGATTGCTGAGTGAGCAATCAAAAGCACACATCCTGGCAATACCTCTTGGACGATATACTTTGCAAGCGTGGAATGTGGCAGCATCTTATATCACAGGCGAAAAATGCTGCTATCAGATGACTGAGGAAGCCAGAGCAAGAATAGCAGTAGGCAGATAATGCAAAAAGACAGAGGGCATCCCCCCAAAGGGGTACCCTCTGCCTTTTTCTTTTTTGGCGGTAAGAAAGGATGGAAAAAACACCAATTATGGACGATGACATCGAAATCTGCAAGCAAATTAAATACTGTCTGCTGAACAAATCAAAAACGCAGTTGTACCAATTCCTTCCAACTGTTTTCGCTTTGTTCAGGTGCAAGCTATTTGAGTGAGTGTTAGAAAAGTCTTGGAAACGCCCTGGTTTTCCCTCCAAAAGCAAAAAGAGAAAACCCTGCAATCATTGTGATTACAGGGTTTTTGGTTGCGGAGGCAGGACTTGAACCTACGACCTCCGGGTTATGAGCCCGACGAGCTACCAACTGCTCTACTCCGCGATGTGAAAAACTTTGGTGCCGGTGACCGGACTCGAACCGGTACAGTATCGCTACCGGGGGATTTTAAGTCCCCTGTGTCTACCGATTCCACCACACCGGCGACTGTCGGCAAAAGTTAGAATACCACAGTTATCCCCCTTGTGTCAAGGAATTTTCGAAAATTTTCCAAAAAACTTTTTAAAAGGCCTGCGAAAAAAATTTTCGGGGTCCGATTGCAGTGCTTCGTGCAATTTCCCCTCTCCCGGCCGCATATACTGATGCGAACCCTATTTGCGAAGGAGGAACCAAGCGTGCAACCCAAGGAACAACACATCGGTGACGTGGATGACCTGATTTTTCAGGACAACTGGCTCACCAGCGACCGATAACACGGAACAGGAGCTGTTGCAAACCATTTGGTTTTGTAGCAGCCCCTTTTGCGTTGTCCCGCAAAATTCTCCGCCCTATTCGATGGTCCCGCCGCCCACCACCGCTTCCCCGTCGTAAAACACCACGGCCTGCCCGGCGGTGATGGCTCTCTGGGGCTCGGCAAAGCTGACGTGGACCCGTCCGCCTGCCAGCGGCTCCACTGTGGCGGCGGCCTCCCGCTGACTGTATCGGGTCTTGGCGGTCACCTGCCGCGGACCGGTCAACTCCGGAATGGAAATCCAATTCAGTCCGTCTGCCGTCAGTTCGCTGGTATACAGCGCGCTGTCCGGCCCCAGCAGGACCCGGCCCCGCTCCAAATCCTTGCTCAGCACATACACCGGCTCCTCCGCGCTGATGCCCAGGCCCTTGCGCTGACCGGTGGTATAGCACTCCAGGCCCTTGTGCCGGCCCAGTATCCGGCCCGTTTGGTCCACAAAATCGCCGGGAACCGGCTCCACGCCGCCGAAGGCCTTCAAAAACGCCACATAATCCCCGTCGGGGACAAAGCAGATGTCCTGACTGTCCGGCTTGTCGGCGTTATCCAGTCCGTACTCCGCCGCGATGGCGCGGATGGCGGGCTTTTCATATTCTCCGATGGGCAGCAGCAGATGGGCCAGCTGCCTCTGGGTGAGCTGATAGAGCACATAGCTCTGGTCCTTGCGCCGGTCCCGGCCCCGCAGGAGCAGCTGCCGCCCGGTATCCGGGTCCCGGGCCACCCGGGCGTAGTGCCCGGTGGCGATGTAATCCGCCCCGTTGTCCAGCGCCCAGTCCAGCAAAGCGCCAAACTTCAACTCCCGATTGCAGTCCACGCAGGGATTGGGGGTGCGGCCATGGACGTATTCCGACACGAATTTATCCATCACCGCCGTGCGGAACAGCTCACAGCGGTCCAGCACCGCGTGGGGGATGCTCAGGGCCGCCGCCACAGCCCCCGCCGTCTCAATGTCCTCCGCCGAGCCGCACAGGCCCGGGCGGTCCTTGTAGGGATGCAGGCGCAGTGTGACGCCGGAGACGTCATACCCCTCCCGCCGCAGTAGCAACGCCGCGCCGGCGCTGTCCACGCCGCCGCTCATGGCGACCATTACACGTTTTGGGGACATAGGTCCCTCCTTCTCAAACATTTTAACCGGGCAAAAAACCGCAGTGCTTAGGCGCTCTCTGCTTCCATCGCGCGTGCGGAGGAAAGCGGCGGTGCTCAATCTTGATTTTTTTGTAAAAACGCCTCCCGGGGCAGTGCGTCCGCCAGGGCCAAGAGGGTGGTGTTAAAGCCGCCGGCGTAGTCAAAGGCCACATCGGACAGTCCCGAGATGCCCACCTTGCGGTTGGGAATGGCCAGGGTGACCCGGGACCCGACGCCGGCCTTGGACTCGGCCATCATGGTGCCGCCGTGGCCCTGGGCAATGTGGCGGCACAGTGTCAACCCCAGGCCCAGTCCGTGGGGCTGGGGACTCATCAGCTCCCGGTGGAGATAGCGGTCAAACAGCGTGGGCAGCAGGTCCTCGTCAATGCCGCAGCCGGTGTCAATGACGGACAATAGCACCCGCTCCCCCGCAAGCCGCAATTCCACTGTCACGCTTCCGCCGGCAGGGGTAAATTTCAAGGCGTTGGACAGAAGCTGAAACAGCAGTTGTTCCATCGCCTCCCCATTCACCGCGCAGATCTGCGTGGGCAGGGCGCAGGAAAAGCGCAGTTCTATCCCCAGCAATTCCGCCAGTGCCTCGGTTTTTTCGCACTGGGTCTGTATCAACTCCACCAAATCCCGGTCCTGCAACGGGAGCGGGGCGCTGTGGAGGAGGTACGCCGTGGCGCTGAGGTTGTTTACCAGACGCAGCATCTGGTAATAGCTCTGGTCCAGCAGGGCGGCCTTGGCATCCAGCTCCGGATGCTCCTCCCGCTCCTCGGGAGAAATCAGCGCGGCAGAGGCCAGGTGAATATTGCCCAGCGCACTGCGAAATTGGGTTGCCACATTGGGCAGCAGCGCCAACAAAAGCGTATTGTCAATCTCCATGGATTTCTCCTTTCCAGGCACCCGCAGGCATTGTGAATAGCATACCCAAAGCACTTCCGGAAACCCCCGGAAAACATTTCCGGTCTTACTTAATCAGGATAGCAAACCCCTCCCATAAAAACAAGAAGTTTCTCAAATAAAGTGAGATTTATCAAGATTTTATCGAATTTCCCCGATGGTTTTTTCCCAAAGCAGAACTCTTGTACATTTTTGCCAACATTTCCTTGGCTTTTTGTGCGTAATTTTGCGCAATAGCAGGAGACAAAATTTACGTATGTGGTATAATGGGGTCAACGTAGCCGAATCATCGGCAGGCAAATCAAAATGTGGAGGAACAACATGGCAATCAAAGTGGGTATCAACGGCTTTGGCCGCATCGGGCGCGTGGCGCTGCGCATCATGGTGGAACGGGGCTGCAGCTCCTATCAAATTTGCGGCATCAACCTGCGTAACGCGGACCTGGACTATATGGTCTATCAGGTAAAATACGACAGTGTATTCAAAACCTTTCACGGCACGGTGGAGCGGGACGAGCGCCACCTGATTGTCAACGGGAAAAAAATTCGGATATACAGTGAAAACGACGCCTCCCTCATCCCCTGGGACGACTGCGGCGCGGAGTATATCATCGAATCCACCGGCGTTTATCTCACGGCGGAATCCGCAGCGGCCCATTTCAAAAACGGTGCGAAAAAGGTCATTATTTCCGCCCCCGCCAAGGACGACACCCCCACCTTCGTCATGGGTGTCAACCACAAAATTTACACATCGGATATGACCGTGGTGTCCGGTGCCTCCTGCACCACCAACTGCCTGGCCCCCATGACCAAGGTCATCAACGACACCTTCGGGATTGAGCAAGCCCTGATGAGCACCATCCACGCCGCCACCGCCAAGCAAAAAGCGGTGGACTCCCGGGCCGGCCGGGATTGGCGCACCGGCCGCAGCATCATCGGCAACATCATCCCCTCCTCCACCGGCGCGGCCAAGGCCGTGGGCAAGGTCATCCCGGAGCTGAACGGCAAAATGACCGGCATGAGCTTCCGCGTCCCCACCAACGACGTCTCCGTGGTGGACCTCACCGCCCGGCTCCGCCAGCCCGCCAGCTATCACGACGTCTGCGTGGCCATGGAAAATGCCGCCCACAACAGCATGAAGGGCATCATCGCCTACACCACCGACCAAGTTGTCTCCTCCGACCTCACCGGCAACGCCCACACCTGCGTGTTCGACGAAACCGCCGGCATTATGCTGGACAATAATTTTGTCAAGCTCATCGCCTGGTACGACAACGAGTGGGGCTATACCAGCAAAATTTTGGACCTGATCGCCCATATGGCCGCTGTGGACACGGAAAAAAAGCTCCCCTCCGGCTTCTAAAATTTCCCCTGTTGTCCATTGCATCCCCGCCATCGGGGAAGGGCGGCTGTCCCTTTTGCATCGTTCAGCAGACAGTACATATCAAAATCGACTGCCGCGATCACGCGGCAGTCGATTTTTTTATCATTATTCGCTTGTGGCGGCTTTTTCCGTTGTCTGTGTCTTTCCGGCGGGCTTTTTCCGCCGTCCGCCCCGGTGGGAGCGGGCGGTTTTAGCGGCCTGCGGGGTGGGCGCGGCGGGATTTATAAAATCCAGCGGTGCCTTCACATGGGGGGCCACCGGGGCGATGATCGCGGCATGAGGGAAACCCTCCGCCGCCGGTTTACCCGGCTGATTTCCCTGCGGGACAGCCGCCTGTGCCGCTTTTTCCGATTGGGCCGGGGCCGTCGTTGGTGCTTTCGCCCCTTGGGCCGGAGCCGTTACCGGCGCTTTCACCCCTTGGGCCGGAGCCGTTACCGGCGCTTTCACCCCTTGGGTTGCCTGTGGGTTTGTCTGCGGGACAGCCGCCGGTTTACCCGGCTGATTCCCCTGCGGGACAGCCCCTTGGGCCGCTTTTCCCGACTGGGCCGAAACTGTTGCCGGAGCTTTCGCCGGAGCGGTTACCGGAGCCGCCGTCGGTGCTTTCGCCCCTTGGGCCGGAGCCGTTACC